>RFVQ01000062.1 GCA_009922495.1 Chitinophagia bacterium | reverse complement strand
CAAACCTTCTTGATGAATTCATCCACTGTTGGATTGGAAAAACGCGAATAGATATTTACATCCAGGCTGTCATCTGCAAAAGCTGCTGCCATGTTCTCCGCGGAGTCATAAACAAAACTACTGGTAAGGAAGAGAGGAGTAGAATGTTCTTTCTCTCCTGTTCTTTCCGTCTGGGTTCTGATAGCCAAAGTTTCGGGACGCATCTGCAATGTTTTAAGGGGTTACGGGAGAAACAGGTTCACCATTGAGGATAACAGAGAACGCAATGGTGGCGCCTGCCAGCCTGAGCGTCTCCGCTACTGAACAATATTTTTGAATGGAGAGATCAACTGCACGCCAGGCTTTGGCTGGTTCTATGTTTCCAGTGATCAGAAATTTTATCTCAATTTGCTTCCAAAGTGAAGGCTCTTTTCCTTCTTCCCGCTGTCCATCTGCTTCGATAACCAAAGAAGTCAACTCCTGTCTTTGTTTTTTCAGGATGCTGACCACATCCACTGAACTGCAGCCACAAAGTGCCGACAAAAGGGTTTGCATGGGCCTGAAGCCAGATCCATCCCCCCCCTGTGCCACAGGAATATCCATCCGCATGCAATGGTTGTCCGCATCCCGGATATCCATCGCATATCGATCATTCACCCAACTGGCAGTCATCAAAGGCATTTGAGAAAATTTTTGGCAAATATACAGGTTAGACCCCAAAGCACTGGAAACAGGCAGGGTACAAATCAAGGAACTTCAATCGCCTTGATGCATTTTGAGAGGCTCAACTTCCAATCAATCAATTGAATCCCAAATGCCCCAACGATCTTTTGCTTGTCCATCCAGCTGTTGGCGGGTCTTTTTGCTGGTGTAGGATAATCGGCAGATGGGATGGGATTGATTTTACAAGCGCTGCCTTAGACCCAGGATGTTCTGATGACAATGCTCTGTGGATCCAGCTGCATTGCAAGCTGCTCTCCCTCCAACTTGGTCTTACCATATACAGATACGGGTGCTGTAGCATCAGACTCCTTGTGTGCTCCGATTTGTGAGCCATCATAGACATAATCGGTCGACACATGAACAAACCTGCAATCATGGGCGGCTGATACTGCGGCGAGAACACCTACCGCTTCTGCATTGATGAGATGAGCCAGCTCCTGCTCTGTTTCTGCCTTGTCTACTGCCGTATAGGCTGCTGCATTGATGCAAAAATGAGGCTTAAAGCTGTCAAATACATTTCTGACAAGATCGAAGTGATGAATGGGAAGATCTTCTCTGGATACAAACAGGAAATCCGCATCCTTGTATTGAGTAGCAAGGTCTCGGAGCTCTTTTCCCAACTGACCATTGGCGCCTGTAACCAGTATTCTTTTCTTTTCCATCAAAAGCCGCTTTCTGTATTGGCGAATGTAGGAAGGATCCTGTCTTTGTCAGATACTACAATATTGGCCGGATCCACTTGCCAGTCGATCTTCAAGGCAGGATCGTTGTAAACAATACCTGCTTCTGATTCCTTGTTGTACAAGGCATCGCATTTGTACATTACCTGAGCGGTTGGGCTCAATACGGAAAAACCGTGCGCAAACCCTTTGGGCACCAGTATTTGTTTTTTGTTTTCGGCTGAAAGGAGAACGGAAAAATATTTTCCAAAAGTTGGTTGATCCTTCCTGAGGTCTACAACCACATCCAAGATCTCACCCTCAATGGCCCTCACCAGTTTTGTTTGAGCATAGGGAGGTTTCTGAAAATGCAAGCCCCTGATCACACCATGCGTAGAGGAAGATTGGTTGTCTTGCACCCAATGATGATGCAAACCCAAACCCTTGTGTGTTGCTTCGTTGTAGCTCTCAAAAAAATAACCTCTCTCATCCCCAAAGACCCTGGGCTCTAGAACAAGCAGTCCCTCAAAACCTGTTTGCACTGCATTCATATCAGCGGGCATTGTATTGGTTATGGTAATACTGCTGATAAGCACCCGAGGTAATATTTTTTACCCAATCCTGATTCGACAGATACCAGTCAATGGTCTTGCTCAATCCTTCTTCAAACTGCAGGGATGGTTCCCAACCCAATTCCTGGTTGAGCTTTGTGGCATCAATGGCATAGCGCTTGTCATGTCCGGCTCTGTCTTTCACATAAGTAATCAGCTTGGCGCTCTCTCCTTCTGGTCTTCCCAACTTTTGGTCCATCAATCGGCAAAGCAACATGACAATGTCAATGTTTTTCCATTCATTGAATCCACCAATGTTGTATGTTTCCCCGAGCCTTCCCTTGTGGAAGATCACATCAATGGCCCTTGCATGATCTTCTACCCAAAGCCAGTCCCGCACATTGTCCCCTTTACCATATACCGGCAAGGGTTTGTTGTTGATGATGTTGTTGATCATCAGGGGAATGAGCTTTTCAGGAAAATGATGGGAACCATAATTGTTGGAACAATTGGAGATCACAACCGGAAGATCGTATGTATGGAAATAAGCCTTTACAAAATGGTCTGATGAAGCCTTGGAGGCAGAATAAGGTGACCGGGGATCATAAGATGTTTCTTCTGTGAAGAGCCCTGTTTCTCCCAGCGAACCATATACTTCATCTGTGGAAACATGATAGAAAAGTTTGTTGGACTTGTCTTGCCAGCTTTTCCTGGCTGCATTGAGCAGAACAGCCGTTCCAATCACATTGGTTTTCACAAAGGCAAGTGGATCCATGATGGATCGGTCAACATGACTTTCCGCTGCGAGATGAATGACGGCATCAAACTGTTCTTTTGCAAAAAGCTCATTGATAAAAACCTCATCGGTGATATCCCCTTTTACAAAACAATAATTGATGGATGCTTCGATATCACGCAAGTTTTCCAGGTTGCCGGCATAGGTTAGGGCATCCAGGTTCACTATCTGATATCCGGGATACTTATTGACCAACAATCTTACCACATGTGAGCCAATGAAGCCAGCTCCACCGGTAATCAAAATCTTTCTATTGCTCATTTTTTATTGAATTCTTTCGGTTGTTTAAACAGTTCTTCGTGCGGAAGGGAACGAAAATACTCATAAGTGAGTTTCAAACCTTCCTGACGGCTCACCTTCGGTTCCCAGTTGAGTATTTCTTTGGCCTTGCTGATATCCGGCTTCCGTTGTTTGGGATCATCAACAGGCAAAGGTTTGAAAACAATTTGGGTCTTGGCAGCGGTAAGTTTCAGGATCTCTTCTGCAAACTCCAGGAGGCTGATCTCAACGGGATTGCCAATGTTTACCGGGGAGGAATAATCACTCAGCAACAACCTGTAAATGCCATCAATCAGATCATCAACATAACAAAAGGATCTTGTCTGTGATCCATCACCAAATACGGTAAGATCTTCTCCCCTCAAGGCTTGGCCGATAAAAGCAGGCAATGCCCTTCCATCGTTCAACCGCATCCTGGGGCCATAGGTATTGAAGATCCTGACGATGCGTGTTTCAACCTTGTGATACGTATGGTAAGCCATGGTAATGGATTCCATGAAGCGTTTGGCTTCGTCATACACTCCACGCGGACCCACCGGGTTGACATTGCCCCAATATTCCTCAGTTTGTGGATGAACCAGTGGGTCACCATACACCTCAGAAGTGGAGGCAACCAGTATTCTCGCCCCTTTAGCTTTGGCCAGACCCAGACAATTGTGCGTACCCAATGCCCCTACTTTGAGTGTTTGAATGGGTATTTTGAGGTAATCGATTGGACTCGCGGGAGAGGCAAAATGAAGGATGTAGTCAATATGTCCGGGAACATGGATGAACTTGGTCACATCATGGTGATAGAATTCAAATTCTTTCAGCTTGAACAGGTGTTCGATGTTCCTCAGGTCGCCGGTGATCAGGTTGTCCATACCCACCACATCAAAGCCTTCTTTGATGAATCGGTCACAGAGGTGTGAACCCAGAAAACCTGCAGCTCCGGTGATCAGCACTCGTTTATTGGCCATGGGTATTGTTTTGGGTGATGGTTCTTCTGCCTACACTTTCATAGTGGAAACCAAATTCACGAATCGCCTCCAAATCAAAAAGGTTGCGTCCGTCAAAAATGACTTTGTTTTTCAAATGCTTGATGATCTTCTGAAAATCAGGGGTTCTGAACTCATTCCATTCGGTAGCGATCAGCAAGGCGTCTGCTTCCTTCAAGGCATCATATTGATTTCCGGCAAAATGGATGGAGTCCCCTAACAGCTCCTTTACATTCTTCATCGCTTCCGGATCATAGGCAGTAACGGTAGCCCCTTCCGCCAACAAGGCATTGATCATGTAAAGTGCTGGCGCCTCTCTGATGTCATCGGTATTGGGCTTGAAGGCCAATCCCCACAAAGCAAAATGCTTTCCTTTCAAATCTCCATGAAAATATTGCTTGATCTTGGCCAACAGATGCAATTTCTGGCGCTCATTCACCTCCATCACAGCCTTGAGAATCTTGAACTCATAATCTACTTCATGAGCACCTTTTACAAGGGCCTGCACATCTTTGGGGAAACAGCTTCCACCATACCCGATGCCAGGAAACAAAAACCTTTTTCCGATTCTTGCATCACTGCCAATCCCCAATCTCACCATGTCCACATCTGCACCCAGTCTTTCACAGAGCTGTGCAATTTCATTCATGAAAGTGATTTTGGTGGCCAGGAATGAATTGGCGGCATATTTGGTGAGCTCTGCAGAACGAATGTCCATGAAGATGAGTGGATTTCCGGACCTAACGAAAGGTGCGTACAATTCATTCATCAATTTCTTTGCTCTCTCTGAATGGGTTCCAATCACCACCCTATCCGGTTTCATAAAGTCCTCAACAGCCACGCCCTCCCTCAAAAACTCGGGGTTGGAAACAACATCATATTCCACTTTTGCATTCTCCGCAATGGATTGGTGCACTTTCTCTGCTGTTCCAACCGGAACAGTACTTTTGTCTACGATCACGGCATACTGATCCAACATCTTTCCCAAATCTTTTGCTACACCCAATACGTATTTGAGATCAGCAGATCCATCTTCTCCAGGCGGTGTAGGCAATGCGAGGAAAATGATTTTGGCATCCTTGATACCCAGCTTCAGATCGGTAGTGAAATGCAATCTTTCTTCTTTTAGATTCCGGAGAAAGATTTTTTCCAATCCCGGCTCATAGATGGTGATCTCTCCTGCTGCAAGTTTTTCAACCTTTCTTTGGTCGATATCAATGCAGGTCACTTCATTCCCGGTTTCTGCAAAACAGGTTCCCGTAACCAAACCAACATATCCTGTTCCAACTACTGCAATCTTCATTTCTTAATGGTTGACAAATTTCAAGACGTGGTGAGTGATAAATTCCAGTTGCTCCTGATCCAATTCTGTATGAATGGGCAAAGACACTACTTTTTCCGTCAGCTGATCGGTGATGGGAAGTTCTACCTCCGGCAAATGCAAAAAGGAGAACATTTTCTGACGGTGGGCAGGAACAGGATAGTATATCATGGCAGGAATCCCTTGCGCTGCGAGATAGTCTACCAATCCGTCTCTGTCTACTCCATTCAACTGCAAAGTATATTGATGAAAAACATGGGTATTGTTTTTGGCCACTACTGGCGTTTTGATCTTGGGATGATGGGCAAAAGCGGATGAATACACTGAAGCCGCCTTTCTCCTCGCTTCGTTGTATTGATCCAATTTTTGAAGCTTGATGTCCAACACCGCCGCCTGAATTGTGTCTAATCTGGAATTGCAGCCCACCACATCATGGTAATAGCGTTTGCTTTGTCCGTGGTTGGCAATCATCCTTATTTTGGAAGCCAATGCATCATCTTGCGTACACAACGCTCCTCCATCCCCATAACAACCCAAATTTTTCGAAGGAAAGAAAGAAGTACATCCGATATGTCCGATGGTTCCTGTTTTGTGAACAGTTCCGTCTGAAAAACGGATGGTCGCCCCAATGGCCTGTGCATTGTCCTCTATCACATACAAACCATGCGCTTCTGCAATTTGCATGATCGCTTCCATATCGGCTGATTGCCCGTATAAGTGGACCGGAACAATTGCTTTGGTTCTGGGCGTTATGGCATTTCGGATGGCCTGGGGATCGATACAATAGGTTTCGGGATCCACGTCCACAAAAACAGGTTTCAGTCGAAGCAGGGCGATCACCTCAGTCGTTGCGATATAGGTAAAGGAGGGTGTGATGACCTCATCACCCGGCTGCAAATCCAATGCCATCATGGCAATTTGAAGGGCATCCGTACCGTTGGCACAGGGGATGACCTGTTTTACACCCAGATAAGCAGAAAGATTTTGTGAAAACGATTCTACAGGCTTCCCGTTGATAAAAGCAGCGTCATTTAATATCTGCTGAATGGCCAAATCCACCTCCTCCTTGATATGCGCATACTGCCGCTTGAGATCGACCATTTGAATAGGAACCATAGCGCCTGTGTTTTGTGGGGCAAAGGTAATAAAATTGGGGGGAATTAGCAGGCAGGTTGTAGCTTTGCGGCTCACGCATTCGCATGCTTTTTTTATACCATTTGTTGATGTTTGGATTTTCCTTTTCGATCCGACTGGCTTCTCTCTGGAGCGAGAAAGCCAGGTCATGGGTCAGGGGCAGGAAAGAGGTTTTTGAAAGTATGCAGCAAGTCATTGATCCAGCTGAAGGCCCTATTCTCTGGATGCATTGTGCTTCATTGGGCGAATTTGAACAAGGACGTCCGGTGCTGGAAAAATTCAAAGAAGACTATCCCTCCTATCGCATTTTGCTGACTTTTTTCTCACCATCAGGGTATGAAGTAAGAAAAAATACCCCTTTGGCCAACTGGGTATTCTATCTGCCACTGGATGGAAAAAGAAATGCCAATCGATTTTTGGACATTGTACAACCCAGGATGGCCATTTTTGTGAAATATGAATCCTGGTTTCACTATCTGTATAACTTAAAAAAAAGAGGGATACCTTCTTTGCTGATTTCTGCCTTCTTTAGAAAAGAACAAACTTTTTTCGGAATCATGGGCAGTCTGTTGAGAAAGCTGCTCGACTTGTACGGACAAATTTTTGTTCAAGATGAAATCTCTTCCTCACTGTTGCGTGAATACCATATCAAGGCCCCTTATGCAATCGCTGGAGATACCCGATTTGACAGGGTGGCCGCTGTTGCAAAGATGCCATTTCACCATCCGGACATTGAAAGATTCTGCCAGGATGCAGACACCCTGGTTGCAGGCAGTACCTGGGAAGCAGATGAAGACATGCTTGCCGCACTGCACCAATCACAGCAGCATCTTAAGATGATCATTGCACCTCACGAGATAAATGAATTGCACATCAAAAGTCTTCAAAACAAGTTTCATGACCTGGTTCTGTTATCAGACCTGAACAATGGGAAAGACTTGGGCGACGCAAGGGTTTTGGTGATTGACTGCTATGGCATGCTCTCCAAATTGTATCGGTATGGCACGCTAACTTATGTAGGAGGAGGATTCAACAAAGCCGGCATTCACAACATCTTGGAAGCTGCTGCTTACCATAAAATTGTATTCTTCGGGCCCAACCACCAAAGAACAGCCGAGGCTGCATCCCTCATCGCGTTGGGGGTTGGCATCAGCGTTAGCCATCCAGCAACATTTACACAAAAAGCCATTGATCTTTTGGGGAATACTGAGAGCAGAAAATCACTTGAATCAAAGGCTGCTGCTTACATCAACCATGGCAAAGGAGCCACCTCCCTGATCATGTCACACATTTCCGAAAAGCTCAATTCTTTACACTAGTTTTACATCCCATGTTTACGGAACCCAACAATATCAATACCAAGGCAGGATGGATCGAAGTCGTTTGTGGATCCATGTTTTCCGGCAAAACCGAGGAACTGATCAGGCGATTGAAAAGAGCCAGGATCGCCAACATGAAGGTTGGCATTTACAAACCCTCGATCGACATACGATACAAGGCAGCAAGCATTGTATCTCACGATGAAAACTCGATAGATGCCCATCCCGTTGGTGAGGCAAAATCCATTTTGTCAACCTATTCATCTTTTGATGTAATAGGGATTGATGAAGCCCAGTTTTTTGACCAGCATCTCATTGGCGTATGCCAGCAGTTGGCCAATGAAGGCAAGCGGGTGATCATTGCTGGACTTGACATGGACTATACCGGCAAGCCCTTTGGTCCCATGCCCGAATTGCTTGCCATCGCAAACTATGTCACCAAACTGCATGCAATCTGCGTGCAATGTGGTGGGATAGCGAGTTATTCCTACCGCATTTCGATGAATACAGACCAGGTGGTATTGGGAGAAAAGGACCATTATGAAGCCCGCTGCAGAAATTGTTTCAACAACTAACCCTTCCCATTGAATTCATACAGCCAATACCTGTCCCTGTTGAAAAAAGAGATTCTGCTGGAATCAAGGCAGCAACACACCCTGTATGGTGTGATTTTGTACATCGCATCGACAGTCTTTGTGATCTACCTTACCATGGAATCTCCTGATGCAGAAACCTGGAATACCCTTTTCTGGATCACCCAACTGTTCATTTGTATCAATGCAGTTGCAAAAAGCTTTCTGCAAGAATCAAGAGGCAGAATGCTATACTACTATACCATTGCCTCACCCACCCTGTTCATGCTTGCCAAACTGAGCTACAATGTACTGCTGATGCTGGCAATGAATCTTATCAACCTACTCATCTATACTGCCCTGATGGGCGACCCCACTTTTTCTTATGGATTGTTTGTGCTGGTCAGTCTTTTGGGCGCATTGGGGCTAAGCCTGGTTTTCACCATGCTGGCAGCCATCGCCTCCAAAGCCATGCAACAGGCCTCATTGATGGCCATCCTTGGTTTTCCCATCATTTTGCCACAACTGCTGCTGCTCATCAGGCTCTCCAAAACAGCTTTTTCGGAAGTGTTTCGCAATGGAGCTCCCCTGCAGCTGATCTTGCTGCTGCTTGCGCTGGACCTGATGATCGTGTTGCTTTCTCTTATTTTATATCCCTTTTTATGGAAAGATTAGGGGAAGGGACTAATTTCGCACCTTAAAGCACTATTAAAATCTCTTGCCATGCGCTTTACCTGGTGGAAAATAGCTTCGATCATTTTGCTGGTATATGCTGTTGTAGGAGGATTTCTTCTGCCAGTTCCAGAGAAGCCTTTGTTGGGAGAAACCATTCGAAACCTCTATTTTCATGTTTGCATGTGGTTTGCGATGATGATTCTCTATACTAGTTCTGTAAACCATGCCATCAAATACCTTCGCAAAGGAGACCTTCAAAACGACAATAAATCCTCTACCTATGCGGCCATAGGTTCATTCCTGGGAATTTTGGGCTATTCCACGGGGGCCATTTGGGCAACCTACACCTGGGCAGACCCAAACTATCCCGCCTATGCATCTTTGGGATCCATCATGCGGGAACCGAAATTAATCGGTGCTGCCATCGCTCTCCTCATTTATGCAGCTTATTTTATTCTGCGCGGTTCCATCAGTGACATGGATCAAAGAGCCAGGGTGGCGGCCGTGTACAATATTTTTGCCTTCGCTATGTTATTTCCCTCTATCTGGATCATACCCCGGTTGAGGCCCAGCCTGCACCCCGGTCAGGAAGGCAATCCTGCTTTGAACTTCAATGACATCGATGCCCGCATGCGCATGGTTTTTTATCCCGCCGTTCTGGGGTGGACCTTGCTGGGATTTTGGATCGCCAATCTGAGGATCCGTTACAATATTTTGATCGAGAAAAAAATGGAAAAGCCATGAAACAAATTTTAATTTTCCTCAGCTGTCTTTTTTTGAGCTTTAATTCCTTTTCACAGGAAGTTTCCAGCAATGATCAAACCATGGCTTCGATCATGAGAAGCAATGGAAAAATATACGTAGTGGTTGCGGTGCTGCTAACCATCTTAATTGGACTTATTCTCTATCTGATCAATATCGATAGAAAAATATCCAAACTCGAAAACGAGGAATAAACAGTTCCCATCAATTTTGTGTTTTAATAATTTTCACCGCAATCTTTTGCCATGAACCCAGAGTACAGTTTTTTTGATGCCGTATGCAAGAGTTTCGACAAAGCCGCTAAATATACCCAATTTGACGAGGGTATTCTCGAACAGATCAAGCAATGCAACAGTGTGCTAAGGATGCACTTCCCTGTTAAGATAGGCGAGAAAGTAGAAGTGATCAAAGCCTATCGGGTACAACATTCTCACCATAAACTTCCCTGCAAGGGAGGAATCAGGTTCAGTGATATGGTGAACCTGGATGAGGTAATGGCATTGTCTGCCCTGATGACCTATAAGTGCGCCATTGTGAACGTTCCTTTTGGTGGTGCCAAAGGGGGAATATCCATCGATCCCAAAAAGTACAGCGCCTATGACCTGGAGCGGATTACCAGGCGATATACCAGCGAACTGATCAAAAAGAAATTTATCGGTCCTGGTGAAGACGTACCTGCACCCGATTATGGAACAGGAGAAAGAGAAATGTCCTGGATACTCGATACCTATATCGCCATGCACCCAGGCGAAGTTGAAGCATTGGGTTGTGTCACCGGCAAACCCGTTACCCAAGGGGGTGTAAAAGGAAGAAGAGAGGCAACGGGATTGGGGGTATTTTTCGGAATCCGTGAAGTATGCAACAACAAGGATGTGATGGACCGACTGGGTCTCAGTACCGGTATCAAAGGAAAAAAAGTGATCGTACAGGGATTGGGAAATGTAGGATACCATTCCGCCAAGTTTTTCCAGGAAGGTGGCGCGATCATAGTTGGACTGGCCGAATACGAAGGTTCCATTTACTGTGAAACAGGACTGGACGTAGAAGCAGTTTTCCAACACAGGAAAAAAACCGGATCCATTCTCAACTTCCCAGGTGCAACCAATTTCGCCAAGAATACTGACGCACTGGAAGCCCCCTGTGATATTTTGATTCCTGCTGCATTGGAAAATGTAATCAATGATACCAATGCAAACAAGATTCAGGCCAAGATTGTAGGAGAAGCAGCCAATGGTCCTCTTACTCCTGATGCAGACGAGATCCTAACCCAAAAAGGGATATTGGTGGTGCCAGACATGTACCTCAATGCAGGTGGTGTAACGGTCTCTTATTTTGAATGGTTGAAGAATCTTAGCCACGTGTCCTATGGCCGTCTTGAGAGAAGGTTCATGGAAAACCAGAATGCCAACATCGTTTCACAGATCGAAACCATGACAGGCAATAAAGTGACAGATGAGCAACGCAAATTATTGGTTCATGGTCCTGATGAAATCGACCTGGTCAGAAGCGGATTGGAAGACACCATGATCAAGGCCACCAATGAAATCCTGGAATGCTGGAAGAACAATCCAAGTATTCCTGACATGAGAACAGCAGCCTTTGTCGTAGCCATCAACAAAGTAGGCAACAGCTATCTTGAATTGGGAATTTTCCCTTGATTGATTTTCAATAAGCTGGAAAAGCAGAACACCATTCGGTTTGTTCTGCTTTTTTGTTGGCAACATAACAAGATGCCCCATTGGTGATCATGAAAAAGGGAACAGGTAGTTTAACATTATAAGAAAGAACCTGCATCAATACTTTTTCATCCAACTTTATGGTTGGCGCCTTGCATTCAATGATCATCCAGGGTTGATGGCCTCTGTCATAAATCAGCAGATCAAACCGCATGGCATTTTTTTCGGTTGACAAAGTCTTTTCAACAGCAATGAAGGATGAGGGCACTTCTTTCTCTTTGATCAGCCAGTTGATGATGTTTTGCCTGACCCATTCTTCTGGTTGCAAAGCAATCCACTTCTGCCGCAGTTCATCAAATATTTGCGCCTGATCACCCGACTGCCTGAACCGGAAGGAAGGTTCAGGAAAATTCAATGCTATCATGCTTGCAAAGTAATCAGTATTTTTGTTGAGAAAAGATAAAATGAACAGCAAAGAGGAAATCGTAAAAAACTGGTTGCCCCGCTATACGGGCATGAACTTGGAAGAATTTGGTGAATATATTCTGCTAACGAATTTTAGCAAATATGTTGACCTCTTTGCCGAATGGAACAAAGTGCCCGCAGTGGGACAAGGGAAGCCCATGCAATGTGCCACGGCAGAAGGCATTTCCATCATCAACTTTGGCATGGGAAGTCCCACTGCTGCAACCATCATGGACCTGCTGACCGCCATAGAACCCAAGGCAGTTCTCTTTTTGGGAAAATGTGGCGGCTTGAAAAAACGCAACAAATTGGGTGACCTGATCCTG
>RFVQ01000061.1 GCA_009922495.1 Chitinophagia bacterium | reverse complement strand
TAGGCCGATGTATAGCAGGCTGCGATCTGTGAAAGCTCTTCGATATGGGAACGCATCTGGTTGGCGCCGAGGGCACAGTTGAGTCCCACACTCAAAGGTTTTGCATGTTCAATGCTGGTGTAAAAAGCTTCCAGCGTTTGTCCGCTGAGTGTTCTGCCCGACGCATCGGTGATGGTACCGCTGATCATCAGGGGCAGTTCAGGCATCTTTTGATCCCGGAAGAATTTTTTTACGGCATAGATGGCAGCCTTGGCATTGAGGGTATCAAAGATGGTTTCGATCAACAACAGGTCAACACCCCCTTCGACCAAACCTTTCACCTGTTCGTAGTAGGCACTGGCAACCTCGTCAAAATGGATGGCGCGGAAACCGGGGTTGTTCACGTCGGGGGATAGAGAAAGGGTTTTGTTCATGGGGCCGATGGCGCCGGCAACAAAGGGGCCTTCTTCTTTATTTCTTTCGGGGTGTTTCTCCCAGTATTTTGCTACGGCATTTCTGGCACATTGGGCTGCGGCCACATTGATCTCAAAGGAGAGTTCACTCATGTTATAATCGGCCATGGAAACCTGCTGGGCATTGAAAGTATTGGTTTCAATGATGTCGGCTCCGGCTTCCAGGTATTGCAGGTGGATGCCTTCGATGATGTCGGGCTGGGTCAGGCAAAGCAGGTCATTGTTTCCTTTGAGGTCTGAAGGCCAGTCGGCAAATCTATTGCCCCGGTAATCAGCTTCCGTGAGCTTGTGTCTTTGGATCATGGTACCCATGGCACCATCGATGACGAGTATCCTTTCGGATAGGAGTTTTTCTATTGCGTGCATGTGGGGGCAAAGGTATGAAATCAGCTGCAAGGAATGAGGAATTCAGCCATGGGAGAAGGGAGTTTGTTAACTTTGTGGCATGAATCTTTCATCGGGACTATTAGAGGCGGCGGTCAAGGAGTTTTCAAAGTTGCCGGGCATCGGCAAGAAAACCGCCTTGCGTTTGGTCCTGCACCTGCTGAAACAGGAGAAAACGGATGTTCAGTTGTTCAGTGAAACAATTGAGCGGATGCGCAATGAGATCAAATTCTGCTCCAACTGTTTCAATATTTCGGATGGAGACCTGTGCAGTATTTGCCTGCATCCCTCCCGCAAGAAAGAAGTGATCTGTGTGGTGGAGAACATCCGGGATGTGATTGCAATTGAATCCACGGAGCAATACCACGGCAGCTACCATGTATTGGGCGGAGTCATCTCACCTTTGGATGGCGTTGGTCCCGAACAGCTGACCATTGAATCATTGGTGGCAAGGGTCCAGCGGGAAGGTACAACAGAGATTGTCTTTGCCTTGAGTCCTACTATTCAGGGCGATACCACCATTTATTATGTTCGCAAAAAACTGAACAAGCCTGAGTTGAAGTTCACCACCATTGCGCGGGGTATTTCTTTTGGAGGGGAATTGGAGTATGCTGATGAGATGACCTTGGCCAAGAGCATTCGCAACCGATTGCCGGTTGACAGTTATATCCAGTGATCATTTTTCTTTCCTGAACGCTACCATGTCCAGGCGCAGTTCATTGTCCCAGTTGGACCTGATCATCAGCGTTTGCTTGCGTGCCACCACGATCTCCGGCTGTAGTTTTTGCCAGTAATTGCCGGTGTCCCATTTCCCATTGTTGTTGCGATCGAAAAGAACGCTGATCTGGTATTCACCGGGATTGAAAAGTTTCACCTGGTGCCGGAGGCCCTGGATGGGATGTTTCAGGATGGTCTTGTTGTCTTTGATCAGCAAGAGGATGGCATGGGCAGCGGTATCGATGTTGTCAAACCGAATGTCTATGCTGCCATAATCACTTTCCTTCTTGCTGTTGAAACTGATGGTATCGGTTTTGATGAATCTGTTGCCCAATGTGTCGGTCGCAAATTCTTTTTCCAATATCAGGTTGTAGGCAGTGTTTTCCATCCATTTGTGCTGGAAGATGAGCTGCTTGTTGGCAGTATCTTTTTCAAGCTTGTATTCCAGTCGCTTGAAGGATTTATCGGTCAGCCTGATCTTGCTGGTGTCCAATGTCTTGAAGGGATGCTCTGCCGTCAGTGTAAGGTCGGAAAGCAGGTCCTGTCTGCCTGCATCAAGGTTGTTGACCAGTCGCAACCGCAGGTCTTCCGACTTTTTCGCTGCAGGTGTTTTTACACTGCTGCTTTTGGCAACCGGCTTTATCTCTTTGGCTTCCTCGAAAGCATAGAGGGTTGCACTTGTGTCTTTTCCAACCAACAGGGTTTGATCGAGGAAGGCGATCATTTCGCTGGGCTGGTCGTATTTTTTTCCGCCATCCGCATCTTTGATCGCGAAAAGCCGGTATTGTCCGGGTTTGAGGTTGCGAAACAGAAAGCTGCCATCCCCTTTCAGTTTGGTATAATAGCGTGGTTTTTCTTTGGCCACCGCCGAGTCGTCCATGTTCCGGTGCAGCACAGCGATGAAGGTGCTGTCGGTTTTGCCCGTTTCGGCGATGAACACCTTTCCGGTTAAGTTGGCAGAATCAATTTGGTCGCCGGTGGAGAAGGTGAAGAAGAAATTTTTCAGTTCATTGTTTTCGTTGATGTCGCGGATGGCATCGCCAAACTCTATGGTATAGGTAGTATTTTCCTCGAGGCTGTCTTTGAGTTTGATGGTAACGTTCTTCAGTCTTCCTTCTGCAAAGGGGTTGTTCTTGGGCGTGGGGGAATAGGTCAGGCGCTCATAGGGATTGTCTAAGGTGATGTATTCGTCAAACACCAAGGTGATCTTATCGCCCTTGAAATTTTTGGTGCCGAAGGCAGGCAATGAGGATAAAAGTTTTGGAGGGATGCTATCCCTGGGACCCCCTGTTGGCGCCACTTGTTGTCCGCATGAATAAAGGGAAATCAAAACAATGATCGTTGCAACAAACCTCATCGGTGCGAAATTAATCTTTTGCCTGCAGTTTATTGGTTTTGACAAAATTGCACCAGTGGCAATCCTCTTCGCCGCAACCGGTATAGAAATCGCGTGATTGGATCTTGTCCCATACCATGCGGATCTGTTCCCTCAAGGCATGGGTATCTTCTGCACTGATGTTCACTTTTTTCGATTGGATCTCTTTTTTCTCATTGGGTTCAATGAAATCGAATTCCGTGCTCACCACCTGGTTCCTGCCATTGTCGCTGTTGTCGATCAGCAGCTTGTAGAAGACGGCTTGACGCCAGTAATCACCGCCATAGGGTGGTTCTTCCTGCGGGTTCTTGAGTTTCTTGATGCCGTTCTCCGGTTTGCCGGTTTTGTAATCCACTACATTGACCTGATGGCCATCGTATTCCATCTTATCGATCTTGCCCTTCAGCGGGATCCCATCCACCACTACATTCTTGATATTGCGTTCAATGGATACGATCTTGTTGAAATCTTGGATGCGTTTCTCGTAGTAACGGTCCAGGATCTCCTTTCCGTATTCCATTCGCCTTTCAAATTCTTCTTTGGTAAAGCTTTCGCGGTGACGGTATAGGTGGAGGATAAAGTCTTGGATGAAATCCTCTTTGGAAGGAAATTGTTGCGCAGGATCTGCTTTCATCTTGTTGAAGAGTGATTCCAGTGCAAAGTGTACGCCCGATCCGAATTCCAGTGTTTCGTTTTTGGGAGAGGGGATGCGGATGAGGTTGTTGTAGTAGAAATGAAGTGGACAATCCAGGTAGTTGTTGAGGGCCGTGACGTTCATGGAGAATTTCTCCAAGGCGCGGTCTACCACTTCTGTTTCCATGGTTTCGATCCTGGGTGTTTCCGTGCTCAGCAAACGCGCCAGGTTGAATTCCGTCATGGTGGTTTCTTCCGGCACCGGATGCTCTTCCGGTAGCGCATGGACCGTCCTGATCTCTTCCAGGAACATGCTTGGTTCCAGGTCTTTTCCTTTTTCGTTTTGTTTGGCGTAAGAGATGGTCAGGTATTTTTCAGCACGTGTCAAAGCGACATAGAAAAGTCGGCGCAGCTCCTCATCCGAAGAAGTATCGGCATGCGCCTGGAACAGGGTATCAGGCAGTTTGAACCCTTTGCTGCCCGGATTTTTTTTCTCCCAGAAGGAGGCATTGGTGCCCGCAATGAACACGTGTTCATATTCCAATCCCTTGGAACCATGAGCGGTTAGGAGGTGGACCCCTTTTTCATTGCCACCGGTTTGAGCGATGGGCAAAATGATCTCCTCCGACTTCATCATGTTGACAATCTGCACGAATTGGTTGAGGTTGAGGGAGGGATCTTTCTTGGTTTCTACCTTGAGAAAATCAAAGAAGGCCGTGAGCGTCTGCATCTGCCAGTGTTGGTCGGCTGCATTCATGATCACACCCAGCATTCCGGAGTCGCGTATGATCTTTTCCAGCAGTTGCTGCAGGGTGATGTTGTTGGCAGCACCGATCAAAGATTCGATGAACTGAAAGGCATGGGCCATTTCATCGGAAAGATTTTTTTCGAAAAGGCTTTGAGCGATTGCATTGGCTTTTTCGTGGAGGATGAGCCGAAATCCGGAGGGTTTTTTCTTGTAGCTTCTTTCGTTGTTTTCAATGCAGAGCTTGGCGATTTCGATCGGATGGATGCCGAACCAATCGTAGTGCAGGATTTCGAAGAGCATCTGGTCGCCGCTGAAGGGAGTGTCCATTTCCGCATCCAGGTATGCCAGAAGCCGGTTGATCCGTTGAACCAGCGGCTGGTTGAGCAGGTTGAGGTTGCGCTTGCTGTAAAAGAGAATATTTCTGCAGTTGAGGTAGGCGGAGAGTTCTTCTCCGTATTTGTTTTCGCGGTAGATGACGGCGATGCGCTTGGGTTCAACCCCTCCAAGGACCAGTTCTTCAATTGCTTTGGTGATGCCGATCATCTCTTCGCTGGCATTCCTCCAGGCATGGATGACTGGGGGATGGCTGATCCCTTTCAATTCTTTTTTTCCGGTCTGCAGGTTTTTGCTCAGTCCTTCGATCTGACTGACCAGTCGCTCTTGGTTGCGGTCGATCAGTGTTTTGGAGATGTCCAGGATGGGTTGAATGGAGCGGTAGTTTTCCGTCAACATGATGGTTCGCATGTTGGGAAACTTCTTCATGAACACCACCATGTTCTCTACGTTGGCTCCTTGGAAGCGGAAGATGGACTGGTCGTCATCGCCCACCACGAAGATGTTGGGATCTTGCCAGTAGCTGATCAGCAATTCAACCAGGGTATTTTGCGTTCCGCTGGTATCCTGGTATTCATCTACCAGCACGTATTGGTATTGTTCCTGGTATTGGGCCAGGATGGAGCGATCTTCTTTGAAGGCACGGATGACCCAGTTGATCATGTCGTCGAAATCATAGCGACGGCGATCCTTCATCATCTTCTGGAATTTGTCGAACTCCTTGACCCCCGCGGCCAGCTTGTTCATCCTTTCTTTCTCTGCATGAAAGAGTTCAATTTTCAGGTCGCCGGCATTGAACTGCTTGTATTTTTTCTTGTAGACATATTCCTCTCGGGTGGGAAGATCGTTCAGATAGGCTTCAATGGCATCCAGGATGGTTGGTGGTTCCCAACCTTCTTTCTTCATGTTGCTGAAGAGTTGCCGAAGGTTTCTGGCTTCGAAATAGACATCGCTGCGGTAGCGCTTGAGGGGATGGTTTTTGGGGAACTGATCGATCAGTTCTCTCAACAAAGCTGCTGTTTCCAGGTCTGATATCGGTTCCAGGGAGCTTTTTTCAAAATAGGCCAGGTTGTCCTGGATGACCATGTTGCAGAAGGAGTGGTAGGTATGGATGTTGACTTTGTAGGCATCAGGACCGATCATCTTCAGCAATCGCTTGCGCATGGCGATCGCACCGGAGTCGGTGAAGGTCATGCAGAGGATGTTCTCCGGAAGGGTATCGGTATCCATGAGGATCTTGCCGATACGGATGGCTAGTATCTGCGTCTTTCCCGTTCCAGGCCCTGCAATTACCATCACAGGACCGTCTATGGTATCCACTGCTTCTTTTTGCGCAGTATTGAGTGAGGCGTATTCGTTTTGAAAATTGGCCAGGGGCTGCTTCATGAGGTCATCTGGTATTCGCGACAATTTACAACAACATCGACGATTGGATTGTTAATGATTTTATTATGGCAGTTTACAGTCTGAAAAAAACGCAGTTCATCCCGGTATCAATTGACGAGGCATGGGATTTTTTTTCGCATCCGAAGAATTTGGCGGTGATGACACCGGAGTACCTGAACCTGAAGTTCACCAATGAGTTGTATGGAGAGCAGATGTACCCCGGTCAGGTGATGACCTACAATGTCAAGCCCATTTTGGGCATTCCGATGTTTTGGATGACGGAGATCACGCATGTGGTTCCCAAAAAATTTTTTGTAGACGAACAGCGGTTTGGCCCCTATGCGATGTGGCACCACCAGCATCATTTTGAGGAGGTGGAAGGAGGAGTCATGATGACGGATCTTATCCATTACAAAGCACCCCTGGGATTTTTGGGGGATATTGCTGTAGCGCTGTTCATCAAGCGCCAGCTCGAAGGAATCTTTGCGTTCCGCAAGAAGAAAGTGGAGGAGTTGTTTGGTTGATCAACCAGGCATCCTCGAGATATACTTCTCGATCTGTTTGATCTGATCGACCACCTGGTCTTGTGTAGGTTTTTGTGCTTTGGCTTTGCGGAAGAAATCCTTGGCGGCACGGAACTCTCTCTTTTGGATCATGATCTGGCACATTTGCAGGTAGGCCATGGCAGCACTTTCTTTGTCGGGGATGCCCGCTTTGATGGCTGCACGGATCAGGCTTTCGCCTTCCTTCATGTTTCCTTTTTGCATGGCCATCATGCCCAGCTGTAGTTTATTGGCGCCTTCTGCTTCTTTCATGGGCAAGCCCAAGTCGAGGCTCTTCTTCATGTGTTTTTCAGCACTGTCGAAGTCCTGTTTGGTCATGGCGATATTTCCCTTGAGGGTATAGTATACGGAGCGAATGGGGGTATAGAGCAGTCCGGGGAAGCGGATGCCGTTGAGGATCTTTTCAGCTCCTTCGAAATCGCCCTGCTCCAGGTATTCCTGGATGAGGCGGAGGGGACCGATGAAGAAATGGGTGAAGACGGATAGGAGGGCTATGATATAGAGGGCCAAGGATTCCCAAAAACCCCAGGTCAGGTTGGCAGCGATACCCAGGGCTAGGCAGATGATGCCGATCAGGAGGCGGTATTTGATGTAAAAGTTGTACAATTTCATAGTTAGCAAAGGTAATCATTGGGGATTAAACCTGTTTCAGAACAGCTGGAATATGTTTCTGGCGATAAACATCGATCTTTGTAATCTCAATTCAAGATCATGTTTGCAGCTGAATTCGATGCCATCGTCAACAAAAGAAGATCCAACCGTTCTTACGACCCTGCCGTAGAGGTTCCCGACACGGTGATTACCAAAGGATTGGAACAGGCCATCCTTTCCCCCAACAGCAGCAACATGCAGCTATGGGAATTCCATTGGATCAAAGACCCGGCCCTGAAAGAACGCTTCCATGCCATCTGCCTGAATCAATCGGCAGCAAAAACATCCAAACACCTGGTGGCCTTCGTTACCCGCGGAGATCTTTGGAAAAAACATGCCGATTGGAACCTGAACAATGTAAAGGCAGATATAGGGGACAGAGAACCGACCAAAAGAGAAAAACGCGGACTCCAATATTACAGTTTCATCATGCCCATCGCTTATCGCAACGACGCCCTGGGCATTTCCACCCTGATCCGAAAGATCGTTTGCTTTGTCATGGGATTTAAAAATCCCTTCATGCGCATTGGGGGCAGCCGGGATCAGCGCGTTGTCGTGCACAAGTCCTGCGCCTTGGCAGCACAGACCTTCATGCTATCCATGACCGCCCAGGGATATGATACTTGTCCCATGGAAGGTTTCGACTCACTCCGGGCCAGAAAAGCCCTCAACCTTCCCAGCGGCGCAGAAGTTGGCATGATCGTTTCCGTAGGAAAAGGTACCGAAGCGGGTATCCATGGTCCCAGAAGGAGGATTCCTTTTGAGGAAGTAGTCATTGTTCATTGATGAACCAAAAGAAAACCCCTGCTTTAACATCCAATGGATGGGTAAGTAGAAAAGTAGTACCTTACCTCCTTATTTATGTTTTCATTCAGGTTATTTACCCTTTTCATTTTTTCATGCTTTCTTATTTCCGCAAGAGCTGGCCAGCCTGCAGATACATTGCAGCAAAATAGCCTTCTCTTCAACGGATCAGAATACATCAAACCCTTCAATCCCCAAAAGGGAACACCCATGTTCCCAACGGAAAACAACCGGGGCGACGTTCAATATTATGGCAACTGGTACAAAAACCTGGACCTGCTCTATGATCTCGAGGACGATATCGTTGTGACCAAAGATGCCCAAGGTCTTTTGAAGCTGAAACTGATCAAGGAAAAGTTGGAGGCTTTCACGATCGACGGTCATCTGTTTGTGAAACTGAAACTGCTCAACGCCAGGGGGGAGTTTTACGAACAACTTCACAAGGGGAAAAGAAACCTCATGCTCCAATGGGAAAAGAAAATGGAGCTGGACGCGCAGGAAATGCCCGTCTATGTGCTGCGGAAAACACTTTTCGTGATGGAAGGTGAAAAAGTGATGCCTCTCCTTCGGGCAGACGATCTGTTGAACATCAACCCCGAGCATTTCAAAGAAGTGAAGAAAACCCTTCGCACCCAGAAGCTTTCCTTCAAAAAAGATCCGGTCAAAGCTTCCTTGTCTATTGTTAAATTTCTGGAGGATAAAGGATGGTAGGGAAATCAATCAAATCATTACTGGTAGCTGTTTTATTCTGTTCTGCATCTTTCGCACAACAGCGTTCTCCCTTTGACAGTTTGGTCAATGTACTGGAACAAAAATTCAGCGTTCGTTTTTACTACGATAAAAAACAAACAGACGGACTGAGCATCCCAGATGCCAATGGCAACCTGGAGGCTGTTCTCAAGGCAGTGCTGGATGGATCGGGACTTTCCTTCTACTGCGACAATCGTTCTCGTGTCTACATTTCCCGCGGCTCCGATCTCTTCACCCCCCTCGCCAAAGATTTCTTCAACCCAAATGCTGCCAAAAAAGACAGTACTCCCCTGATCATCCAGGAAGAAGTGGTGGTGGCCAATACAGACAACAAGATCTATGTCATTGGCAACAAGGGTGGATCCGGAGCAACCGCTGTCATCAGCGGCTATATCCGGGATGCGAAAAACGGCGAACCACTGGCTTCCACTTCCGTTACCATTGAAGGCAGTCAGGGCGGTGTATCCACCGATGCCTTTGGTTTCTTTTCGATCACTGTTCCCAAAGGGCGTCAAATCCTTAAGGCCAGTGCCATCGGCATGAAAGACCTTACCCGTCAGCTCAATGTTTTGGGCAATGGCAAGATGGACATGGAAATGAATGAAGAAGTGAGAAGCCTGAAGACGGCGGTCATCGTGGGACAAAAACAATCCAATGTGCGGGGCATGCAGATGGGTGTCGAACGCCTGAGCATCCGCGCCATCAAACAGATTCCTGCTGTATTGGGTGAAACCGATCTGCTGCGCTCCCTGCAAACGCTGCCGGGTGTTACCACGGTTGGTGAGGGAACCGCAGGGTACAATGTTCGTGGCGGCGGTGCCGATCAGAACCTGGTACTCCTGAACGACATGACCATCTACAATCCCACCCATCTCTTTGGATTTTTCTCTGCAGTAGATGCAGAGTTGGTTCGTGGACTGGAATTGTACAAAAGCGGTATTCCTGAAAGACTGGGCGGAAGATTGTCTTCTATCATGGATGTGAGCACCAAGGATGGCAATGCCAAAAAACTGACAGGCAGGGCTGGCATTGGCCCCCTTACCAGCAAATTCAGTCTTGAAGGTCCACTGGGCTCTGAAAAAACCACCTTCCTGCTCGGCGGTCGCACTACCTATTCGAACTGGTTCCTGCAATACCTTCCTGAGGCTGGATTCCAACGAAGCAAGGTCAACTTCAGTGACCTGTTGTTGCATTTGTCGCACAAGTTTTCCGACAAAGACCAGATCTATGTTTCCGGATACATCAGTGGCGATATGTTCCGATTGAACCAGGATTCCACCTACACCTATTCAAACAGAAATGCGAGGTTCAAGTGGAAGCACAATTTCACCGACAAATTCTACAATGTTTTTTCTGCCGGCATCGATCAGTATGATTATGCTGTCAAAGGAAGAAACAATCCAAAAGATGCCTTCGACCTGAATTTTGGCATGACACAATGGAGTGCCAAAACAGATTTCAAGTATGCCCCCAGCAACAAACAGGAGATCAATTTTGGTGCGCAACATATCCTCTATGAACTGAACCCCGGTTCTCTTCAACCCAGAGATACCGCCTCGCTGGTTGCATCAAAATTCATTCAAAAAGAGAGGGCTACCGAAACTTCGGTATACCTGGGTGATCAGTACCGGCTCAACAACAAGTTTTCTTTTCAAGGCGGGCTGCGGTATACTTTCTACCGTGCCTACGGCCCCAAGACTTCCTATACCTATACACCCGGTGTTCCGCGCAACAACAAATCAGTTAACGGTACACAAACATTCGAATCCGGAGAAACCATACAAACTTATGGCGGTCCGGAGATCAGGGTCTCTGCGAGATACCTGCTCAACCCACGTTCTTCTTTCAAGCTGGGTTACAATACCCTGCGCCAGTACATCCACATGATCACCAATTCTACGGCTTTGTCCCCCACCGATATCTGGAAGTTAAGCGATCAGTTCATCAAACCACAGATCGGACAACAGATATCCCTTGGTTTCTATACGCAGCCGGGTGACAAGGGAGATGAGTTTTCAGTGGAGGCCTATTATAAAACCAGCAAGAATTACCTTGATTACAAAAGCGGTGCGCAATTGGTCTTGAATGAAAACCTGGAACAGGACGTGCTCAACACAAGAGGAAAGGCCTATGGTATTGAGTTTCTGTACAAAAAGCCTTTGGGCAAACTGAATGGATGGTTGAGCTATACCTATTTGAGAACCCTCCTGCAGGTGGATGATCCGATTGCAGGGGAAGTGATCAACAAAGGAAACTTCTATCCTGCGAATTTCGACAAACCGCATATTGCAAGTTTGGTTGCCAACTATCGTTTCACGCAACGCTTCAGCATCTCTATGACATCCACTTACAGCACAGGCCGACCGGTGACCTATCCGCTGGGTGTCTTCAACATGGGTGGCGCACCCAGGGTTTATTACTCTGAACGCAATGCCTATCGCATTCCCAATTTTTTCAGAACAGATGTTTCCGTGATATTGGAAAACAACCACCGCCTCACACAATTGCTGCATGGATCATGGACCTTTGGTGTTTACAACCTGACCGGAAGGGACAATCCCTATTCGGTTTATTTTGTAACGGATGCCAATTCCATCAAGGGTTATCAGCTTTCCGTGTTTGGCAGTCCCATTCCATTCGTAACCTTCAACCTGAAATTCAGATGAGGTCATTGTTCTACCTATCATCGCTCTTGCTGCTGTTATCAGGCTGTACCAAATCTTTTGAGTTGCCGGATACCAAACCTGATAATACCGTTTTGGTTGTGGAAGGGGATATCAGAACGGGCGGACTCATTGAAAACAGTTTTGCCCTGAGCAGGGTGAAGGCCTTGTTTGAAGTGGATGATATTCCAGAAACCAATGCAGTCGTAGAGATCGTTCAGCAAAACGGTCCCCGTTGGGCGGTGCCACACAGGGGGAAGGGTATTTACAGTGCTCCCCTGAACCTGCCTGCCAATGCAGCTTTGTCGCTCAAGATCACCACAGCCGACGGAAAGATCTATGAAACTCCCTATCAGCAATCTGTATTGACACCAGCCATTGATAGTGTGACTTGGAAACAGGAATTGTATGGTGGAGATGTTAAATTGTTTGTCCACACGAAAGATCCAAGCAACAAAACCCGCAATTACAAATGGACCTACAACGAAACCTGGGAAAGGCGTTCCTGGTACAACAGTCTCTATGATTTTGTGCAAGGTTCGATTGTGCCCAGGGATCCATCCAACGATGTTTCCACCTGCTATCGATCATCCGAAGGTTCCACCTATGTGGTAGGCAATACCAATGATTTGAAAGATGATGTGATCAGTTACCAGCCCATCACTACCGTTGAAAAGCCATCTGAAAAATTATATGTCCGCTACAGCATCTTGGTCAGCCAGATCGGCCTTACCAAAGAAGCCTACGACTACTGGGAGATCCTGAAAAAAAATACAGAGCT
>RFVQ01000007.1 GCA_009922495.1 Chitinophagia bacterium | reverse complement strand
GGGAAACTGATTACCCCGGGTTTGGAAAGCGGAACCATCCTGGATGGCGTTACGAGAGACAGTGTCATTGCCTTGGGAAGGGACATGGGTTTGCAGGTGGAGGAGAGAGAGATTTCAGTAGATGAGCTCGCAGTGGGCTATGCAGCTGGTAAATTGACAGAAGCATTTGGTGCGGGTACCGCTGCAACCATTGCCAAGATCAGGGAGTTGGTGTACAAAGGCCAGTCCATGATTTTTGATGTCGACAACCAGCCGGTGTCAGACGAACTGCGTGACCGTTTCAATGCCATCAGAGAAGGGCGGGAAGCGGACAAATGGGGATGGATGGTCCCCGTAAAACAGGGATAATTGACTGATTTAAAAAATTCAGGGATGGCTTTTGGATTTTGGAAAATTCCCCATACCTTTGCCGTCCCGTTAAAAAAAGGGTAGAATGCCTACAATTCAACAGCTCGTAAGAAAAGGAAGGGAGATCATCAAGACCAAAAGCAAGTCAAGGGCACTTGATGCATGTCCGCAACGCCGTGGTGTTTGTACACGTGTGTATACCACAACTCCTAAAAAGCCTAACTCCGCCTTGAGAAAGGTTGCGAAGGTGCGCCTGACCAACAAGGTTGAGGTGATTGCCTATATCCCAGGTGAAGGGCACAATCTTCAGGAACACTCCATCGTATTGATCAGGGGTGGTCGTGTGAAGGACCTGCCAGGTGTGCGTTATCACATCGTAAGGGGTAGCTTGGATACCGCCGGTGTAAAGGATCGCAAGAAGAGCCGTTCCAAGTATGGTACCAAGCGCGAAAAGGCTAAAAAATAAATACTAAACATCGAAATTCCATATAGATGAGGAAGACAAGAGCAAAAAAATTACCCCTTGCACCAGACCCGAAGTTCAATGATACTTTGGTTACCCGTTTTGTCAACAACGTAATGTGGCAGGGAAAGAAAGGTGCCTCTCTCACCATTTTTTACGATTCTCTCGATAAGGTTGCCAAAATGACCGGAGAGGACGGATACGAGGTGTGGAGGAAAGCTTTGACCAATGTAACGCCTGCTGTAGAAGTTAGAAGCCGTCGTATCGGTGGTGCTACCTTCCAGATCCCTTCTGAGGTTCGTCCTGATCGCAAAATCTCTTTGAGCATCAAGTGGCTGGTTCGCTTTGCCAGGGAGCGCAACGGACGCAGCATGGCAGACAAGTTGGCCAATGAGATCGTGGCTGCCAGCAAAGGCGAGGGTGGTGCTTTCAAAAAGAAAGAAGATACCCATCGTATGGCGGAAGCCAACAAGGCATTTGCCCATTTCCGCGTCTAAACTGCGGTTGAAAATAAAAAGAGAGGGCTGTCACAGACAGCCCTTTTTTATTTCGCTTTGTCCAAGTCATTCCATAACTTTGCACCCGCAAAAAGTGGTCCCGTTTATTCGGGTCAGCTTGCCCAACAACGCATTCAATTTTTTAAACAATAAGAACAGTCATGGCAGACTTAAAATTTCAACGGAATTTCGGAATTGCCGCCCACATTGATGCCGGTAAAACCACAACAACAGAGCGTATCCTGCGCTATACAGGAATGATCCACAAGATCGGTGAGGTGCACGATGGTGCCGCTACCACCGACTGGATGGAGCAGGAAAAAGAGCGTGGTATCACCATTACTTCTGCGGCAGTAAGCTGCCAGTGGAACTTCCCAACTGTTTTGGGAAAGGCCACTGCTGACACCAAAAAATATTATTTCAACATCATCGATACTCCGGGTCACGTGGACTTCACCGTTGAGGTGGAGCGTTCCATGAGGGTATTGGATGGTTTGATCGCTTTGTTTTCTGCCGTTGACGGTGTAGAACCTCAGTCAGAAACAGTTTGGCGCCAGGCCAACCGTTACAAGGTTCCCCGTATTGGTTTTGTAAACAAAATGGACCGTTCCGGTGCAGACTTCCTCATGGTGGTTCGCCAGGTGAAGGAAATGCTCGGTGCCAAGGCTGTTCCCTTGCAGCTTCCTATCGGAGCTGAAGACAATTTCAAGGGTGTGGTTGACCTCATCAAGATGAAAGGTATTATCTGGCACATGGAGACCGAAGGAATGACCTTTGATGAGATCCCTGTTCCAGCAGACATGGTGGAAGAGGCCAACGAGTGGAGGCAGAACCTGATCGAGGCAGTGGCTGAATACGACGATACTTTGATGGAGAAATTCTTCGAAGATCCCAATTCGATCACAGAAGAAGAAGTACACGAAGCGATCCGCAAGGCTTGTATCGACCTGAGCATTGTTCCCATGATGTGTGGATCATCCTTCAAGAACAAGGGTGTGCAAACAGCATTGGACGCAGTTTGTCGTTACCTCCCTTCACCAGTTGACATCGACGCTGTAGAAGGAACCAATCCTGATAATGGTGAAACACTGATCCGCAAGCCAGAGGCTACTGAACCTTTTGCAGCCTTGGCTTTCAAGATCATGACTGATCCTTTTGTGGGACGTCTCGCCTTCTTCCGTGTATACTCAGGCCATCTGGATGCAGGTTCTTATGTCTTGAACGTAAGAAGTGGAAAGAAGGAAAGGATCAGCCGTATCATGAAGATGTTTGCCAACAAGCAAAACCCCATTGATTTCATCGAAGCAGGTGATATCGGTGCTGCAGTTGGTTTCAAAGAAATCAAGACCGGTGATACCCTTTGCGACGAGAACAATCCGATCGTATTGGAGAACATGTTCATCCCTGAGCCAGTGATCTCCGTGGCAGTTGAGCCCAAGGCACAGGCAGACGTTGACAAGATGGGCATGGCCATCGCCAAGTTGGTGGAAGAAGATCCTACCCTCCGTGTAAAGACCGATGAGGAAACAGGACAAACCATCCTCAGTGGTATGGGTGAGTTGCACTTGGAGATCATCGTAGACCGTATGCGCCGTGAGTTCAAGGTAGAAGTAAACCAGGGTGCTCCTCAGGTGGCTTACAAAGAGGCCTTCCAAGCAACCATCGAACACCGCGAGACGTTGAAGAAGCAAACGGGTGGTCGCGGTAAGTTCGCTGATATCCAGTTCTCTATCGGCCCCGCTGATGAAGAGTGGCTGAAAGAAAATCCCGGCAAGCAAATGCAGTTTGTCAACGATATCTTCGGTGGTTCAATCCCCCGTGAATTCATCCCTGCCATCCAGAAAGGTTTTGAGCAGTCCATGAGTACCGGTGTATTGGCCAACTATCCCGTTGAGCACATGAAGATCAGGATATTTGACGGTAGCTTCCACCAGGTGGACTCCGACTCCATGTCCTTTGAACTTTGTGCCAAATCCGGTTTCCGCGAGGCTGCCCGCAAGGCCAAGCCCGTATTGCTGGAACCCATCATGAAGGTAGAGGTGATCACCCCTGAGCAATACATGGGTGATGTTACCGGTGACCTGAACAGAAGAAGGGGTATGCTGGAAGGTATGGACAGCAGGGCAGGTGCTCAGGTGATCAAGGCCAAAGTGCCACTGAGCGAGATGTTCGGCTATGTTACCCAGCTCCGTTCTTTGTCATCCGGACGTGCTTCTTCAACCATGGAATTCTCTCACTACAATCCTGCGCCCAACAACATCGCAGAAGAGGTGATCGCCAGGGTGAAAGGAAAGTCCAAGGAATAATCTAAGGAACTGATAATCAGTATAATGGGTCCCGGCTATGGCCGGGACCTTTTTTGTGCCAAAATATTGAGGGTATTCCCGAAATTTTTCTGCAATTCTTTTGAAAGTATAAAACTAATTCCTACTTTTGCATCCCCATTTAAAAATGGGAACATAAACTATGTCACAGCGAATCAGGATAAAATTGCAGTCATACGACCACAACCTCGTAGACAAATCGGCTGAGAAGATCGTGAAAACCGTGCGCAGTACAGGTGCCGTTATCACTGGTCCCATTCCCTTGCCTACACAGAAAAGGATCTTCACTGTGTTGAAGTCCCCACACGTGAACAAGAAGGCCCGTGAGCAGTTCCAATTGTGTACACACAAGCGTTTGCTTGACATTTATACTTCATCTTCCCGCACAGTAGATGCGTTGAGCAAGCTCGACCTTCCCAGCGGTGTTGATGTTGAGATCAAGGCCTGACGGTCTTGAACAGTTGCTTCCTCCGGGAAGCAAGAGTTCTTTTTCATTTCATCTCCCAATTGATTGCCGTTGGCATGAGAAAAAGGAGCGCTGAAAACAATTTTTTCTCCCTAAGGGGAGTGGAAATATAAACAAGCCCTTCGAGGTTTGTTTACTGTCGGTACTTCCGGTCCATTGGTTTGGGCAAGAGGAAAAGGTCGATAGCAAACTGGGATTGAAGCGGGGTCATGCCCGACTGTCCATTTAACCGAGTAGGGATAAAACAAGAAAACATGAAAGGAATTATCGGTAAAAAAATCGGGATGACCAGCATCTTCGGTCCCGACGGGAAGCAGCTCTCCTGCACCGTCATCGAAGCAGGTCCATGTGTGGTAACACAAGTCAAGACCAAGGACAACGATGGGTATACTGCCCTTCAGCTCGCCTTCGGAGAAAAATCCGAGAAAAGAGCCATTGCATCAGAAAAAGGCCATTTTGCCAAGGCCTCAGCCACTCCAAAAAGTTTTGTAAAGGAATTCAGGGATTATAGCCTTGAGAAAGCCGTTGGTGAGATCATCGGCGTTGACATTTTCGCAGAAGGCGAAAAAGTTGATGTGGTGGGAACTTCCAAGGGTAAAGGTTTCCAGGGTGTTGTAAAGCGCCATGGTTTCTCGGGTGTAGGTGAGCAATCGCATGGTCAGCATGACCGTCAGCGTGCTCCAGGTTCTATCGGTAACTCTTCCGATGCCTCCAGGGTTTTCAAGGGAATGCGCATGGCCGGCCGTATGGGCGGTGATCGTGTGAAGGTGAAAGGCCTGAAGGTGGTGAAGATCTTCTCTGAGAAGAACTACATCCTGGTAAGTGGTTCCGTTCCGGGCCACAATGGTTCCATTGTATACATTCAGAACTAATTCAACGCATCGATCATGCAAGTAGACGTATTATCAATAACAGGAAGCAAGACGGGCAGGACAGTGGATCTGCCTGAAGATATTTTTGGTGCGGAACCCAACAACCACGTGATCTACCTGGCTGTGAAGCAGTATTTGGCTGCCCAGCGTCAGGGAACGCACAAGGTGAAGACCCGTGCAGAAGTGAAAGGTGCCAGCAGAAAGTTGCACCGCCAAAAAGGTACCGGTGGTTCCCGTAAGGGCAATATCCGCAACCCATTGTACAAGGGTGGTGGTACCATTTTCGGTCCCAAGCCTCATGCCTATGATTTCAAATTGAATCGCAGGGTGAAGGATTTGGCCAAGATCAGCGCCCTCAGCCACAAAAGCAAGGCCAACGCAGTGGTAGTAGTGGAAGACCTCCATCTTGAAGCTCCCAAGACCAGCACCTTTGCCGGCATGCTGAAAAGCCTGAGTGTGAGCGACAAGAAAGCATTGTATGTGATGCCTGAGCTGAACGAGAATGTTTTCGTTAGTGCGAGGAACATCCCATCTGTTCTGGCTTCGATTCTTTCTGACATCAATACATACGATGTGATGAACGCCGATGTACTGGTACTCACTGAATCAGCTGCCAAGTTGTTCTCAGAAATGGAAGAAGGAGCAGAAGCTTAATTGAATCAATAAACTTATAAACAAGAGATATGAAACTTGCTGATGTTCTGGTAAAGCCCATTCTGTCTGAAAAGGCAAACCAGCTTTCAGAAAAAAGCCGTGTATATTCTTTCAAAGTTGCCCGTCTGGCCAACAAATTGGAGATCAAAAAAGCGGTGGAAGAATTTTATGGTGTGACCGTTGAAGACGTGAGAACTGCTGTTGCCCCTGCAAAGAGCAAGAGCCGTTTCACCAAGGCCGGTGTGATCAGCGGAAGAAAGCCTTCCTACAAGAAAGCTTTTGTTACCGTTGGTGAAGGCGAGACCATCGATCTGTATGCAAACATCTAATTGAAAAAAGCCGAAGGGTAAAAAAACAATACAATGGCATTAAAGAAGTACAAACCCATTACAGCGGGAACCAGGTGGAGGATCGGTAATGCGTATGCAGAGGTTACCACAGATACTCCTGAAAAATCATTGCTGGAGACAGTAAAGAAGACCGGTGGCCGTAACGCACAGGGACGCCGTGCCATGCGTTATATCGGTGGCGGTAGCAAGAAAATGTACCGTGTGATCGATTTCAAACGCAACAAACATGGTGTGCCTGCAAAGGTGGCTACCATCGAATACGATCCCAACAGGACCGCCTTCATCGCATTGTTGAACTATGCTGATGGAGAGAAGCGTTATATCCTTGCTCCGCAGGGACTTGAAGTGGGCATGACCGTTATCAGCGGTGAAGCCGTTGCTCCTGAAGTTGGAAACACTTTGATGATGAAGAACATGCCCTTGGGTACCAACCTTCACAACATCGAAATGCAGCCTGGTCAGGGTGGCAAGATCGCCCGCAGTGCCGGTGCATCCGCTCAGTTGACCAACAAGGAAGAGAAATACGCCGTATTGAAAATGCCTTCAGGTGAATTGAGAAAGGTATTGATCAACTGTTTTGCAACAGTGGGTGTGATATCCAATTCAGACCATAGCCTTGAAAGCATGGGTAAAGCCGGACGCAATCGTTGGAAAGGCATTCGCCCAAGAAACCGTGGTGTTGCCATGAACCCTGTTGATCACCCAATGGGTGGTGGTGAGGGTAGGTCATCCGGTGGACATCCTCGCAGCCGTACCGGTAAATATGCAAAAGGTGAAAAGACCAGGACAGTGGGCAAGGGAAGTGATAAGCTGATCATCCAACGCAAGAACGGTAGCAAGATCGCCAAATAAGAAACGAAAAGAACAATAACCAGAAAACAATATTATGGCTCGTTCAATTAGAAAAGGTCCGTATGTAGCGGCCAAGCTCGAGAAAAAGGTTGAAGCGATGAATGACGGCAAAGCCAAAAAGGCTGTTGTGAAAACATGGAGCCGCAGAAGCACCATCACGCCTGATTTTGTTGGTCACACTTTTGCTGTGCACAACGGAAACAAGTTCATCCCTGTGTATGTAACAGAATTCATGGTGGGCCACAAGCTCGGTGAATTCTCTCCAACCAGGAATTTCAAAGGACACTCAAGCAAGAAAGGATAAAACGGTTCCGGTATCCCGGATCCAAAAAATAACAATATGGAAGCAGTAGCAAAATTGAGAAATTATCCAACCTCCCCCAGGAAGATGCGTCTTCTGGCTGACCACATCCGTGGCATGAAGGTGGAGAAGGCAGTAGCGATACTGGAGCATCACCCTCAGCACAGCGCAACTCCTTTGCGCAAGCTGGTCATGTCTGCCGTAAGCAACTGGAAGCAGAAAAATGAAGGTGGAAACGTTGAAGCGTTGGTGGTGAAAACCATTTTCGTGGATGGTGCGCGTTCTATCAAGAGGATGCTTCCTGCTCCACAAGGCCGCGCTTACCGCATGCGCAAGCGCAGCAATCATGTAACCGTTATCGTTGATGTAATCAATTAAGAACATTCAAACTGAATCATAATGGGTCAAAAAACGAATCCAATTGGCAACAGGTTAGGTATCATCCGCGGATGGGAGAGCAATTGGTATGGTAGCAAAAAAGACTATGCCGGCAAACTCATCGAAGACAACAAGATCCGCAGTTACCTCAATGCCCGTATCAACAAGGGCGGTATTGCCAAGATCGTCATCGAGCGTACACTGAACAAACTCATCGTTACCATCCATACATCCAAGCCCGGTATCATCATCGGTAAAGGCGGTGGTGAGGTAGACAGGATCAAGGAAGAGTTGAAGAAGCTCACCGGCAAGGAAGATGTACAAATCAACATCCTTGAAATCCGCAGGCCTGAACTCGATGCCAACATCGTTGGTGAAACCATTGCCAAGCAGATCGAAAACAGGATCAGCTACAAGCGTGCCATCAAGATGGCCATTGCATCAACCCTCCGCCTTGGTGCCGAAGGTATCAAGATCAAAGTGAGCGGTCGTATCGGTGGTGCTGAGATCGCACGTTCCGAAGAGATCAAGCAGGGCAGGGTTCCTTTGCACACTTTCAGGATGGACATCGACTATGCTTCTGTTTTCGCTCAAACCGTTTACGGTAAGATCGGAATCAAGGTATGGATCTGTAAAGGAGAGGTTTTGGCCAAGCGTGACCTGAATCCAAACTTTGTAGGCGGAAAGTCTGAAGCGGCTGAAAGAAGAGAGACCCGTGGTGGTGGCCGTGACGACAGACGCGGTGGTGGTGAAAGAAGAGGTGGCGGCGGACCAAGAGACCGCAGGGGTTAATCAATTTTCAAAAGAGTATCGTTAAAAATACTGTAACATGTTACAACCAAAAAGAACAAAACACAGGAAGGCGCAGAAAGGAAGGATCAGAGAAGTGGCCAAAAGAGGTACCACCCTGGCTTTCGGTTCATTCGGACTCAAGGCATTGGAACCTGTATGGATGACCAACAGGCAGATCGAAGCAGCCCGTCAGGCCATGACCCGTGCCATGAAGAGGGAAGGAAATGTTTGGATCAGGATTTTCCCTGACAAGCCAATCACCCGCAAGCCATTGGAGGTAAGGATGGGTAAAGGTAAAGGTAACCCTGAATTCTGGGCAGCCGTAGTGGAGCCAGGAAGGATCCTCTTCGAAGTAGAAGGTGTATCACAGCAGGTAGCTGAAGAAGCCATGTTGCTTGCTTCCGCAAAACTTCCCATCAAAACAAAATTCATCGTTCGCAGGGATTACGCAGCGTAACGCATAAGAAAGTTAAACCAACGAATCATGTCAAAGAAGATCGACTTTTTGAAAAGCCTTGCTGGTCTGAATGAATCAGACATTAAGGCCAAGATCAGTGAAGACGAACAGCGTCTGAAGAAAATGCAGTTTGCACATGCGATCACTCCCCTGGAGAATCCCATGACCATCAGAACGCTGAGAAAGGATATCGCCAGACTTAAAACCGAACTGAAAAAGAGGGCACTGGCCTGATCCACATTAAAAACGCCGGAAGCCCCGGACCTAAAATAAAAAGAAATGGTTGAAAGAAAACTTCGCAAGACCAAGACAGGGATAGTCAGCAGTGACAAGATGGAAAAAACCATCACCGTTGCCGTTGAGAGAAAGGTGAAACACCCTATCTATGGAAAGTTCGTAAAGAAAACCACCAAGTTCCATGCTCATGATGAAAAGAATGAGGCAAAGCCAGGTGACTTTGTAAGGATCATGGAAACCCGTCCTCTCAGCAAGACAAAACGCTGGAGACTGGTGGAAATCATCGAAAAAGCGAAATAAGGTATTCACGAAAGTCAACAGACACATCGTTTAACCCAAGGGCGAAAGCCGGATAAAAAATAATAAAATGATTCAGCAAGAATCCAGATTGAATGTAGCAGACAACAGCGGTGCCAAGGAAGTCCTTTGTATCCGTGTTTTGGGTAACAGCGGACAGGATTATGCCAAGATCGGTGACAAGATTGTTGTGACCGTAAAGGATGCCATTCCTGCAGGCGGTATCAAGAAAGGTACAGTTGCCAAAGCCGTTATCGTTCGCACCAAGAACAAACTTCGCAGAAAGGATGGCTCCTATATCCGTTTTGACGACAATGCGGTTGTACTGCTGAATGCTTCAGACGAGCCAAGGGGTACCCGTATCTTCGGCCCTGTTGCCCGTGAGCTGAGAGACAAGGGATACATGAAGATCATTTCACTTGCCCCTGAAGTACTTTAATCCAGTATAAACTGCGTCATACGCTTAAAATAAAAAAGATGAGCAACAGATTCAAACCCAAGTTCAATATCAAAAAAGGCGATACCGTTGTGGTGATCGCGGGTGACGACAAGGACCCCAAAAAACCCCGCAAGGTATTGGACGTTTTTCCTGACAAAGCCCGTGTATTGGTAGAAGGCGTTAACATTGTTACCCGCCACACCAAGCCTTCTGCTCAGAACACCCAAGGTGGTCTGGTGAAGAAAGAAGCTTCCATGCACATCAGCAACGTCATGTTGTGGGATGCTAAAAAGGAAGAGGCTACCAAGGTAAAAAGGACAAGGGAGAATGGTAAACTAGTTAGAATTTCCAAAAAATCAGGGGAGGTAATCAAATAATGAGCACAGCAACATATACACCCAGGTTACAAACGAAGTACCAGAAAGAAGTGGTACCCGCTTTGATGAAAAAGTTCGGATACTCAACCGTAATGCAGGTTCCCAAGATCACCAAGATCTGCCTCAACAGAGGGGTTAACGGTGCGGTTGCCGACAAAAAATTGATCGACATCGCCGTAGACGAGCTGACCATGATCACCGGTCAGAAGGCAGTTGCCACTCGCTCTAAGAAAGATATCTCCAACTTCAAGTTGAGAAAAAACATGCCCATCGGTGCTCGTGTTACGCTCCGTGGTGTGAAAATGTTTGAATTCCTCGACAGGTTGATTGCAGCATCACTTCCCCGTGTGCGTGACTTCAAAGGCATCAGCGAAAAAGCATTTGACGGAAGGGGTAACTATACCCTTGGTGTTACCGAGCAGATCATTTTTCCTGAGATCGACATCGACAAGATCACCAAGATCACTGGTATGGACATCACTTTCGTGACCACAGCCCAGAACAATGAAGAAGCCTATGAACTGCTGAAGGAAATGGGCATGCCTTTCAAAAACATGAAAAAGGACTAATTGACATCATAACAAAGAAACTATGGCAAAAGAATCAGTTAAAGCCAGGCAAAGGAAAAGAGAAAAAATGGTAGCCCAGTTTGCCGACAAGCGCGCAGCGCTAAAAGCAGCAGGTGAATGGCAGGCATTGGACGCTCTTCCTAAAAACTCATCCAAGGTTCGCCTGAAAAACAGGTGCCAGCTGACCGGTCGTCCCAAAGGGTACATGAGATTCTTCGGACTCTCCAGGGTAACCTTCCGCGACATGGCATTGGCGGGCAAGATCCCAGGAGTGAAAAAAGCCAGCTGGTAAAGGCCGATATAACTAACAACACATCAAACCAAACCTAAATATTTCCGTAAAACCGGAATTAAGGAGGGAAAAAATATGACAACAGATCCAATTGCAGACTTCCTGACCAGGATCAGGAATGCACAGATGGCAGGACACAGAATCGTGGAGATCCCCGCTTCTAACCTGAAAAAGCGTATCACCGAAATCTTGTACAACCAAGGTTATATCCTGAAGTACAAGTTTGAGGACGACAGCAAGCAAGGCGTAATCAAGATCGCCTTGAAGTACGATCCTACCAGCAAGGAGCCGGCGATCAAGACCATGGAGCGTGTATCACGCCCAGGACTTAGGCAGTATGCCAAGCCAGCTGACTTCAGAAGAGTGAAAAACGGATTGGGTATCGCTATCCTTTCCACTTCAAAAGGAGTGATGACCGACAAGGAAGCCAAGATGCAGAATGTTGGTGGTGAGGTACTCTGTCACGTTTATTAATCAAATTCTCTCTTGCGGAGAGCTGGATCGAGCACTAAGTTTTCTATACGGAACTGAAACCATCCAGCAGAGACCAAAAGAGATCTAAAAACAAAGCATATGTCTCGTATAGGTAAAAAAATCATCGAACTTCCCCAGGGCGTAACCCTAACTGTAGGATCCGGAAATGTTGTAACGGTTAAAGGTCCAAAGGGTGAACTGTCTCAGGAAGTGGATCGTGACATCACGATCGAAGTGAACCAAAACATCGTTGAATTCAAGCGTCCCACTGACCAGATCAGGCACAGAGCCCTTCATGGTTTGTACAGGGCATTGGTCAACAACCTGGTAGTGGGTGTTACTACCGGTTTCAAGAAAGAACTGGAACTGGTGGGTGTAGGTTACAAGGCCGCCAACCAGGGCAATGTACTGGATCTCTCCCTCGGTTATTCACACAATATCATTTTTGAAGTTCCCAAAGAACTGAAGGTTTCTACCACTCAGGAGAAAGGTGACAACCCCCGTATTTTCCTGGAAGGTTCCGACAAGCAATTGTTGGGTCAGGTGGCCGCGAAGATCCGCAGCCTCAGGAAGCCTGAGCCTTACAAAGGAAAAGGTGTGAAATACAAAGGAGAATACATCCGTCGCAAAGCAGGTAAAGCAGCGGGTAAATAATCATCAATAACCATCCTGGCAGCATCAGGAAAAAATAGAAACAATGAACGTTAAATCACTCAGAAGACAAAGGATTAAATATACGATCCGCAAAAAGATATCCGGTTCTGCGCAATTGCCCAGGCTGAGTGTCTTCAGAAGCAATACAGACATTTACGTACAGCTCATCGACGATGTGAACGGTGCTACCTTGGCTGCTGCTTCCTCACGCGACAAAGATATCGCAGCACAAAAAGGAACCAAGTCCGAAAAAAGCAAAATGGTAGGTGAGTCTATCGCCAAGAAAGCCATCGCACTCGGTCTCAGTACCTGTGTGTTCGATCGCGGCGGATTCCTTTATCACGGAAGGGTTAAAGCAGTAGCGGAAGGTGCGCGCGAAGGCGGTCTCAAGTTCTAATCCACCAATCATTCAAAATATCAATTTTCAATAGATGTCAAAAGTAAATTACAGCAGAGTCAAAGCCGGAGACCTTGAACTGAAAGAAAAGGTTGTAGCTATCAATCGTGTAGTGAAGACAACCAAGGGCGGAAGGGCCTTTAGTTTCTCCGCACTCGTGGTGGTAGGAAATGAGCAGGGCGTTGTTGGACACGGATTGGGTAAAGCCAAAGAAGTTCAGGAAGCCATCACCAAAGGCATTGAGGATGCAAAAAAGAACCTGATCAAAGTACCGGTCATGAAAGGAACCATTCCGCATGATCAGTTCGCCAAAGAAGGGGCTGCAAAAGTTTTGATCAAGCCAGCTGCACATGGTACCGGTGTGATCGCCGGAGGTAGCATGCGCGCTGTATTGGAAAGTGTTGGTGTAACCGACGTATTGGCTAAGTCTCTGGGTTCTGCCAATCCCCACAACGTGGTAAAGGCAACCTTCAAGGCATTGGCCATGCTCCGTGAGCCCATCAGCGTTTCCAAAACAAGAACCATCGGACTGAAAAAGGTTTTCAACGGTTAATCATTGGTAAGCCAACATTTGATAACACAATAAATCCCGCAGGGGTTTCAATATGAAAAAGCTGAAAATAACCAAAGTAAAAAGTGTCATCGACCGTCCAGAGCGCCAGAAGCGCACCATGCAGGCACTTGGCCTCAACAAGCTGAATGCAACGGTAGAAGTGGAAGCCACTCCCCAGATCCTGGGTATGGTAAGGAAGGTGAACCATCTTGTTAAAGTAGAAGAAATCTAAGACAATCCCTGTTTGTCTGATCTAACATTTCAATTCATACGAGTGGTCTCAGGGGACTGCGTTGAGTAAAAAAATATAGCAATGAAACTCCACAATTTAAGGCCCGCAAAAGGAGCAACTAAGAAAGAAAAAAGAATCGGTCGTGGTGAAGCCTCCGGACATGGTGGTACTTCCACAAAAGGTAACAAAGGTGGTCAAAGCCGTGCCGGTTACAAGAGCAAAAAAGCTCACGAAGGTGGACAGATGCCGATCCAGCGTCGTATACCCAAAGTTGGTTTCAAGAATATCAGCAGGGTTGAATACAAAGTCTTCAATCTCGGTCAGGTGGAATCCCTGGTTGAAAAATACGGACTTACCGCTTTCACCATGGAAAACCTCTACATCAACGGACTCATCAGCCGTACTGATAAAGTTAAGATCCTCGGCAACGGTGCCATTTCCAGCAAACTGGAATTCAAAGTGAATGCCGTGAGCGAAAAAGCCAAGTCTGTTATTGAAGCAGCCGGCGGCTCTGTTGAAATCATCAAATAATTTCCGATATTTAGCAGCCAAGGCTGTTAACCCTTAAACGGACTAAAATAATTTCAAGTGAAGAAATTCATCCAAACCGTAAGAAATATCTGGAGCATCGATGAGCTGAGAAGCAAGATCGTAGTGACGATGCTGCTCGTGCTCGTTTACCGTTTTGGAGCACATGTTGCGCTCCCCGGTATCGATCCCAACAAACTCGATCTTCAGTCTGCGAAGTCGGGTCTGCTTGGCCTCTTTGATACCTTCGCCGGTGGTTCATTCTCGAATGCATCCATCTTTGCATTGGGTATCATGCCTTATATCTCTGCCTCTATCTTCATGCAGTTGATGACCATCCTGGTTCCTCAAATGCAGAAAGTGCAAAAGGAAGGGGACAGTGGCAGGAAAAAAATCAACCAATGGACACGCTACCTCACTGCAATTGTGACCCTTTTTCAGGCAGCCGCTTATGTTGCTTACCTGAAGAATGTTAGTCGCGATGCATTGATCGAAGCATACCAACCATATTTCTGGCTTTCCACCATCATCGTACTTACTGCAGGCACGCTGTTTGTAATGTGGTTGGGTGAAAAGATCCAGGACAAGGGCTTGGGCAATGGTACCTCCATCATCATCATGGTGGGCATCCTCGCCCGTCTTCCGCAGTCTTTTGTCGGTGAATTTGCTGCGAAGCAAGTTGGCGGCGGTGGCGGATTGCTCGTATTCCTGGTGGAAATTGCCTTCCTGATCGCCATCATTTTAGGACTCATCCTCTTGGTACAAGGTGTAAGACAGGTTCCGGTAAGCTATGCCAAGCAACTTGTTGGCAATCGTGCCATGACGGGTGCCAGGCAATTCCTGCCGCTTAAAGTGAATGCATCCGGTGTTATGCCGATCATCTTCGCGCAAGCCATCATGTTCCTTCCTACCCTTTTCTCCTTCACCAACCTGGAGTCTGGAAAAGGTGTTGCCAGGATCTTCAGCGATCCCAGCAACTTCTGGTACATGCTGATCTATGTTATCATGGTGATTGCCTTCACCTTCCTCTATACAGCACTGATCTTCAATCCCAAGCAAATGGCCGATAGCCTGAAGCAGAACAATGGATTTATCCCAGGGGTAAAACCCGGACAACCCACTGCTGATTATATCGGTCAGGTAATGGACAGGATCACTTTGCCAGGGGCTATTTTTCTTGCCGTCATCGGTATTCTTCCCGGTATTGCACAGCAGCTGGGTGTAACACAGTCTTTTGCTTCCTTCTTTGGTGGAACATCCCTTCTCATCATGGTAGGGGTAATTTTGGATACCCTCCAGCAAATTGAAACCCACTTGCTGATGCGTCAGTATGATGGATTGATGAGCGGCGGAAGAATCCAGGGAAGACAAACCACTTCTACCAGCACCATTTAAGATGATCCGCATCAAAACCAACGCGGAAGTTGAATTGATGCGTGAGAGTGCTCTATTGGTCAGCAGCACACTGGCCTCTTTGGCATCTCTTCTTAAGCCAGGCGTTACCACTGCCCAGCTTGATAAAAGAGCAGAAGAATTCATTCTCGATCATCAGGCTGTCCCATCCTTCAAAAATTACAGAGGCTATCCTTATGCTACCTGCATTTCTGTAAACGATGCAGTAGTGCATGGATTTCCCAACAACAAAGAACTCAAAGAGGGCGATCTCGTATCGATCGATGTTGGTGTTTACAAGAATGGTTTTCATGGAGACAGCGCTTATACATTTGGAATTGCCCCAGTAGCTGAACCCCATCAACTGCTGATGAAGGTAACCCGCGATTCATTGTTGATGGGCATTGAAAAAGCCACGGCTGGAAGCAGGGTGGGAGACATATCATTTGCCATCCAAGATTTTACTGAAAGAAAACACAAGTTTGGTGTGGTGAGGGAATTGGTCGGACATGGATTGGGTCGACAGCTGCACGAAGATCCACAAGTTCCCAACTATGGTAAAAAAGGAACTGGCCCTAAATTAAAAGAGAACATGGTGATCGCCATCGAGCCCATGATCAACATGGGAACCAAAGATGTGATCTATGATGCGGATGGGTGGACTGTCAGAACAAAAGATGGAATGTTCTCTGCCCATTATGAACATACCGTATGCATCAAACGCGGCAAGGCAGATGTACTTTCCAGTTTCAGCGAGATCGTAGCGGCTGAAAATGCCAACACATTCCTCTTCAGCGGATATTGAGGCAAGCTCAGGACGAAGCCCTAACTTTATGGAATGAAAAAATCATTCCTTTTCTTTTTTCTATCCCCCCTTATCGTCTTCTCACAAACCAAAGAGATCCTAAAGGTTAGGGAATTCAGATCGAAGTCAGAACAAGCACTCATGAGCGAGTTTCGCTCCTTTCTTTCTATTCCCAATATTGCTTCAGACCGACAGAATATTTTGAAAAACGCTGATTGGATCGCTGCCTACATGCAGTCCAAGGGTATCAGCAATGTTCAATTGTTGCATCCTCTCACAAAAGATCAACCCCCTGCCGTTTTTGGTGAAGTAAAAGTGCCCGGCGCATCAGAAACGATTGTGTTGTATGCGCATTATGATGGTCAGCCTGTGGATTCAACCAAATGGGAAAATGGACTGCATCCCTTTCGGCCGCAACTCACCAATGGTTCATTGTTGAAAGGAGCTTCCATGGTCGATTGGAAAATGGCAACATCAACATTCGATCCGGAATGGAGGATCTATGGACGAGGTGCTTCGGATGACAAGGCCGGCGTATTCGCCATCATCAACGCTTTTGTGGCTTTGCAGGCATCCGGCATGACACCAACCGTCAATATCAAATTCTTTTTTGAAGGAGAGGAAGAAGCCGGTTCAACTCACTTGCATGAAATATTCGAAAAGAACAGGGATCTCTTGAAGGGAGACATGTGGATCATATGTGACGGCCCGGTGCATCAATCAGGCCAAAAACAAGTGGTATTTGGTGTAAGGGGAGATACGCATCTCGAACTCACCGTGTTTGGGCCCAAGCGCCCCCTTCATTCCGGCCATTATGGTAACTGGATCCCCAATCCTGCCATGGAACTTTCGCGATTGCTGGCCAGCATGAAGAATGAAAATGGAGAGGTCACGATCAAGGGTTTTTATGACGACGTAATTCCGCTTTCAAGCGCAGAGAAAACAGCATTGGCCAAACTTCCTCCGGTGGACGAACAATTGAAAAATGAATTGGGTGTCAGGAGGCCAGAGAGAAATACATCACTGAATGAAGCATTGAACCTTCCCTCCCTGAACATCAATGGCATTCAAAGTGCCGGTGTTGGCAAACAGTCGGCCAATGTCATCCCCACCAAAGCCATTGCTTCCATCGATCTTCGCCTGGTAGCTGGAAACGATTGGTCAAGGCAACAACAAAAGGTGATCGATCATATTGCCTCCATGGGTTTTAAGGTGGTTGATCATGAACCCACCGATGCCGAACGCATGCAGTTTGACAGGCTTTGCATGGTCAAACGTTCAGATGGATACAATGCACAAAAGACTGCCATGGATGATCCTTTTGCACAAAGAGTAGTGAGGGCGGTAAACAACGCCCTGCCTTCACCGGCGGTAATGCTGCCAACCTTGGGAGGCAGCCTGCCTTTGTTCATCTTTGAACAAAAACTCAAGGCACATCCGGTTACGATCCCCATTGCCAACCACGACAACAACCAGCATGCGGAAAATGAAAACATCCGCATTGGCAATCTCTGGACGGGCATTGAAATGTTTGCATCCATCATGCTCTTGGGCAAATGAGCAGAAAGAAAAAATTGATTGTCATAGGCGGTGGAGCCTCCGGATTTTTTTGTGCGGTCAATGCTGCGCGATTCAATCCTAACTTGCAGGTGATCATTCTTGAAAAGTCTGCACAACTGCTTTCCAAGGTCAGGATCAGCGGTGGCGGCAGGTGCAATGTCACCCATTCGATAGAGGAGATAGGGGATATGTTGGATGCCTATCCGCGCGGGAAAAATTTCATGCGTAAAACCCTGCATGTTTTTTCTCCCAAAGACACAGAGGCCTGGTTCAATGAGCGTGGCGTAAAGCTCAAGGTTGAGGCTGATGGAAGAATGTTTCCCACCACAGACCGTTCCCAATCGATCATAGATTGCTTGCTGCAGGAAGCAGATCGATACAAGGTGGATATCCGCATCCGTGTGGATGTTGCCTCCATCGAAAAAAAACGCGATGGGTTTTTGCTGCAATTGAAAAATCAGCAAGGAGATCATGAAGAAATGCATGCCGATCTCGTATGCATTGCGGCTGGTGGGCAGCCCAAGCTTTCCGGTTTCCAATGGTTGCAAAACCTGAACGTTGCTGTAGAAACGCCTGTGCCCTCACTTTTCACCTTCAACATACCGGATAAAAAACTGCATGGCTTGATGGGCGTGGTGGCGAAAGAGACCATGGTCAAAATCCCTTTGCTCAAGTTGCAGGAAACAGGTCCGGTATTGATCACACACTGGGGACTCAGCGGACCCGCTGTTTTGAAACTTTCATCGCGCGCCGCCAGGGACCTGCATCAGCTGGAGTATAGTTTTGAAGTGTTGGTCAACTGGACACCTTCTTTTCATGAAAGCTCTTTGTTGGAAATGCTGAAACAATATCGGCTTGCCACCAAACAAAAGCTGGGCAACAAAAATCCCTTTGAACTCACCGCGAGACTTTGGGACTACTTGCTGGAACGCTCTGGAATTGACAAGGATGCTAATTGGACAGATCTTTCCAATGCAGCATTGGCAACCTTGTCAAAATGTCTTACGGCTGATCGATACAAGGTGCAAGGCAAAACAACCTTCAAGGAAGAGTTTGTGACAGCAGGTGGCATCAAGTTGGAAGAGATTGATCCCTTGTCCATGGAAAGCAAAAAGATCCAAGGCCTTTATTTCACTGGGGAGATCTTGAATGTGGATGGCATCACCGGCGGATACAATTTCCAGCATGCCTGGAGCAGTGGGTTCATCGCAGCAAAATCAATGGCAGCCATCGCGCAAGGATGGTAATGCTATTTTTTCTATCTTGAAAGAGCAATAGCCCCTTTCACACCATCAAGTCAAACATATGTCACAGCCCCGCCGTCAGTTTCTGCGCTCCATGGCGATCCTTCCGTTTTTACAGGCCATCGATCCTGCTTTTGCCTCAGATGCGAAGGCGCACCTGGAGACCAGCATGGGAGCCGATCCTGCTGCATTTGCCCAAGATGAAGACTTCTGGGCTTGGATCAGAGCGTCCTATACGGTGAGCCCGAACATCATCAACCTCAACAACGGTGGGGTAGCACCGCAACCCAAAGTGGTACAGGATGCCCATATCCGCTATTACCAATATTGCAATGAAGCGCCATCGTATTATATGTGGCAGATCCTCGACCAGGGAAGAGAGCCTTTGAGAGAAAAACTGGCAGGACTCTGTGGCTGCGACAAAGAAGAGATCGCCATCAACCGCAACAGCACTGAGGGCTTGAATACCGTGATATTCGGGCTCAACCTCAGGGCTGGCGATGAAGTGGTCTTGTCAAAACAGGATTACCCCAACATGATCAATGCCTGGAAGCAAAGGGAGAAGAGGGATGGCGTTAAACTGGTATGGGTTGATCTGCCCCTGCCTTCTGAAAATGAAGATGAACTTGCTGCTATTTATACCAGGGCTTTTACGGATCGCACCAAAGTAGTGATGGTTACGCACCTGATCAACTGGTGTGGACAGATCATGCCGGTTAGAAAAGTGGCGGATGCGGCCCACAAAAGGGGTATTGATGTGATCGCCGATGGAGCCCATACCTTGGCGCATTTTGATTTTAAAGTGCCGGAGCTGGGATGTGATTATTTTGCTTCCTCCCTGCACAAATGGCTCAGTGCCCCTTTTGGCAGTGGCCTGCTCTATATCCGCAAAGAGAAGATCAAGGATGTCTGGGCACTTTTGTCGAACAACGAACCCGATGGAACAGATATTCGAAAATTCGAATCGCTGGGAACCCGCTCCTTTGCCTCCGAGATGGCCATCGGGGCAGCGGTGGATTTTCATGATGTGATGGGCAGCAAAAGAAAGGAGCTCCGTCTTCGCTTTCTGAAGGATCATTGGGTGGACCAGGTCAAAGATTTGCCAAGGGTCAGGTTCAACCAGCCCAAGTCGAAGCACCTGTCCTGCGCCATTGCCAGTCTCTCCATAGAGGGCATGAAACCCGAGGAAATTGCTTCCGAACTGTTCACCAAGCACAAGATTCACACAGTGGCCATCAACTGGGAAAATATCCATGGCGTAAGGGTAACGCCGAATGTTTATACCTCCCCCAAGGACCTCGACAAGCTGGCTTCGGCAGTAAGGGGGATGGCAACCCGCTAAATCGCCAAAAAAAAGCCCAAAAAATGGGCTGGAATGCTGATTTCCACTACCTTTGCCGTCCCCAAATCAGGTTGACAAAACAGCCTGAAATTCAAACAAAAGGAGGAAATTAATAGTGGAAGAAAACAACACACTAGCAAATCCGTCAACTGTCTCCGCACACGATGATTTCGATTGGAGCATTGACAAGCGCAATGTTGCCCGTTACAACAACGAAGAGCAACAAAAGTATGATGCCGTTTATGAGGGCACATTCAAGCAGATCACCGACGGTGAAATGGTTCAGGGCACAGTAGTGGGCATGACCAAAACCGACGTAGTGATCAACATTGGTTTCAAGAGCGATGGTCTGGTTTCACTGAACGAGTTCAGGGACCTCCATGGTTTGAAAACCGGTGATGTGGTAGAAGTGATGGTGGTGGAGAAAGAGGACAGGGAAGGTCACCTGCACCTCAGCCGCAAGCAAGCCCGTATTACACGTGCTTGGGAACGCATCGTTGACATGCACAAGACTGGCGAAGTTGTTACAGGCTTTGTTACCAGCAAGACCAAAGGCGGACTTATCGTCGACATCCTGGGTATGGAAACCTTCCTCCCCGGTTCACAGATCGACGTCAAGCCTGTTACCGATTACGATCAATTCGTGGGCAAGACCATGGAGTTCAAGGTGGTGAAGATCAACGAAGCCATCAAGAATGCCGTAGTATCTCACAAGGCACTTATCGAGAGCGATATCGAAGCACAGCGTGCTGAGATCATGGGCAAACTCGAGAAGGGTCAGGTATTGGAAGGAACCATCAAGAACATCACTGATTTCGGAGCATTCCTGGATCTTGGTGGCGTAGATGGTTTGCTCTACATTACCGATATCAGCTGGGGCAGGATCAACCATCCTTCCGAAGTACTCAAACTCGACCAGAAGCTCAACGTTGTTGTGTTGGATTTCGATGATGAGAAGCGCAGGATCAGCCTCGGCCTCAAGCAACTTACTCCCCATCCTTGGGATACCCTTTCTCAAGACATCGTTGAAGGTGCCAGCGTGAAGGGCAAGGTGGTGAACATCGAAGACTATGGAGCATTCCTTGAGATCACTCCTGGTGTAGAAGGTCTGGTTCACGTAAGTGAAATCACCTGGGCCAATACCCCTGTGAATGCGAAGGAGTTCTTCAAGTTGGGTGATGAGTATGAAGCCAAAGTGGTTACACTCGACAAGGACAGCAGAAAGATGAGCCTTTCCATCAAGCAACTCTCTTCTGATCCCTGGAGTGAAATCGAAGACAAATTCCCTGTTGGAAGTCGCCATACCGGTCTCGTTAAGAACATCACTCCTTACGGTGTGTTCGTTGAACTCGGAGCGGGCATTGGTGGCATGATTCACATCAGTGACCTCAGCTGGTTGAAGCGTTTCAACCATCCAAGTGAGTTCACCAAATCTGGTAGCCAGATCGATGTGATGATCCTCAATATCGACAAAGAGAACAGGAAACTGCAACTCGGTCACAAACAACTCGAAGAAGATCCCTGGGATGCACTCCAGGAGACTTTCGCGATCGGTTCTTTGCATGAAGGAACTGTCATCAAGAAAGACGACAAGGGTGCAGTTGTTCAACTTCCCTACGGATTGGAAGGATTCGCTCCTGCCCGTCATCTTGCAAAAGAAGATGGCAAGACCATCGCAGCTGATGAGACCAATCAATTCATGGTGATCGAATTCGATCGCAATGAGAAGAGAATCGTTCTCAGCCATGCCCGTATCTGGGAGCAGGTGGTAGCAGAAGAGAAGGAAGCAGTGGCCAAGGAAAAGAAAGCCGACGCAGCCAAAACAAAGAAGGCTGTGAAGGACATCCAGAACAAAGTAGAGAAATCAACTTTGGGCGACCTTGGTGTATTGGCAGAACTCAAGAAGAAAATGGAAGGTGGCGAAGAAGCCAAATAAGTTTTACTTCTAATGCATACAAGGCCCTGCTGAAAGCAGGGCCTTTTTTATTGGATCACTTGAAGAAAAAGTTTTGGATCCCATTCCAGCAGGGAACGCAATTTCAAATCGGCAATGTTCCAGCGGTCTTGCGGGTATTGATCCGGATGGGGGACAACAACACATTTCATGCGCGCCGCTTTGGCAGCGATCATGCCATTGAAAGAATCTTCCACGCAGAGGCAAGTAGTAGGGTGGCTGTCGAGGCTTTGGGCACAGTTGATGAATACTTGTGGATTGGGTTTGCCATAGGGCAAGTGCTCTGCAGAGGTAAGAACGGAAAACTGATAGCGCAAAGATGTTTTTTCCAGCACTGCCGTTATCAAAGCCATTGGAGAGGAGCTGGCCAAGCCGATTTTCATGCCTGCTTTTTTTACCATCTCGATGGATTCATATACCCCCTCCATGACTTGACCTTTCTCTTTCACTTTTTGAATGACCGATTCGGTGATGGCTGTTTCAGTATCAGGTATTAGCGATAGATCCAAGTTGAAATGCGTGAACCAATGATGAAGAAATTCCTTGGTTCTCAATCCCGTTGTTTGGTTATACGCCTCCTGATCAATGCTGATGTTGAAGGCATTGAAACTTTCCAGTGCGGCCTCAAACCACAAAGGTTCAGAATCAATCAACAATCCATCCATGTCAAAAATCACTGTCTTGATAGCCATAGTAGGTGCAAGATAAAGCAAAGGTCCGACAAGCAAATTGGTCATCAGGAGGGATAAACAGATGTGTTAACATGATACATTTATGCTTATCTTGACACCATGACCCTTGACCGTTTGAAGGATATTAAGCTGCTGAGGAAATTGATTTACGCCATAATCGGTCCTATTACCTATCCTGGTTTGGCTATTGTCAACAAGCTTAAAATCAGTGGAACAGAACACCTGAAAGGTTTGCCCAAGACCAATGTCTTGTTTGTGAGCAATCACCAGACCTATTTTGCGGATGTCATGGCCTTTCTCCATATTTTCTGTGCAGTGAAATGGGGCAAAAAAAACAAGTTGGGAATGCCGCTGTATTTTCTGAATCCTTTCGTGGACGTAAATTTTGTGGCCGCTGAAGAAACCATGAAAGACAATTTGCTAACCCGCGTCTTTACGCTCGCAGGAGCCATCACGATCAAAAGAACCTGGAGGGCAGCAGGAAAGGATGTGAAGCGGGAAGTGGATGTAAAGGACTCCAACAAGATACAGGATGCCCTCGGCAAAAGATGGGTGATCACTTTTCCGCAAGGTACCACAAAGCCCTTCGCTCCTGGTCGCAAGGGAACCGCCCATATCATCAAGGAAATGCAGCCGATCGTAGTGCCGGTGGTGATCAATGGATTTTGGAGGGCTTTCAATCGAAAAGGACTGAAGTTCAAAAAACGAGGAACTACTTTGTCGGTGAACTTCAAAGCTCCCTTGTCAATCGACTACAATGCCTCTGTAGATGAGATCCTGGAACAGGTCATGGATTCCATAGAACAGAGCAGCAAGTTCATGAGCAAGTCATCGAGTGCCGAAAACACAGCGATCGTTAATCATTGACAAACAGGGCCTTTAATTCTTTTGCTTCATCGGGCTTCATCTTCTTTGCCAGGATAAGCCTCAATTGTCTTCTTCTCAAGGCACCCTCAAACAGTCTTTTTTCTTCTTCGGTTTCCGGAATGCTTTCGGGAACAGTCCTGGGCTTGCCATTGGGGTCGAGTGCTACAAAGGTCAGGTAAGCTTCATTGCTTTTGTACTTGTATTGTTGCGTGATGTCTTCTCCCCATACCTTGACATGAATTTCCATGGATGTTTTGAATGCCCTGCATACCTGGGCTTCTATGTGCACCACCTGTCCCAATTTGATGGGAGACTCAAAGGAAATATTATCGGCTGATGCTGTTACGCAAGGGGCATTGGAATGTTTGGCCGCTGCCATGAAGGCTGCTGTGTCGATCCAATACATCAACCGTCCCCCCATGAGATTGCCATAGAAATTGGTATCATTCGGGAAGACCATCTCACTCATGACGATTTTGCTTTCAGAACATTTTTTTGCTTGCATATTATTTATTGAATGGTAATGGATTCGGAATCTTTGATGAAGGCAGGGTCGATGTCAGCGCCAATGCCCGGCTTCTCATCCAGTTCAAGGAAATAGTTGTTGTAGCGCGCTCCATCCAGAACGGGATCGGTCAGATGCCCCAACAGGCAGGTGTCCAGATCGTAGAACCGGATGTTATCATGTGCCATGGCCAGGTGCACTTTGGCTGTCAAGGCCAATCTGCTTTCCACCATTCCTCCCAGCATGCAGGGCATTCCATGTTTTGCGGCAGTATCGGCGATGCGGATGGCTTCGAGGATGCCTCCGGATTTGGCCAGTTTGATGTTGATATAGGTGCAGGCATCTGCCTTGATGAGTCGCGCTGCATCGTGATGATCGAACACGCTTTCGTCCGCCATGATCGGAATACCCACCGATTTTTTCAATTCAGGAAGCAGGTGGTCCAGCTGGTGGTGCATGGGTTGTTCACAGAAAGAGATGTCATAGGATTCCAAAGCCTGAAGGGTTGCCAGGGCAGTGGGATAATCCCATCCTTGATTGGCATCGATGCGCAATTGGATGCTCGGTCCAACCGCTTCGCGGATCAATCGAATTCTCTCAATGTCTTCCTTTCCGTTTTTACCCAACTTGACTTTGATGATCTTGACACCATCCCTCACAAAGTTGCTGGCGGTATCAGCCATTTTTTCCGGGGTATTGATGCCTATTGTAAGATCGGTTTGGATGATCTTTTTCTTGCCACCCAAATAGGCATACAGTGGGAGCCCTTTTTCTTTTGCTGCGATATCATGCAGGGCCATGTCAAAGGCACTTTTAATCGTGCTGTTGAAGGCGATATAGGCATCCATCTCCTTCATTCTTTTCTCTATCTCCAGTGGGTCGCTGTTCAAAAGCTGCGAAGCGATCTTTTTGCCTACATAAAAGCATGTGTCCTGCGTTTCTCCAACCAGCATGGGAAAGGGTGAGCACTCGCCGATCCCAGAAATCCCCTGATCAGTATGGATGCGCACAAGGATATTGTCTGCCGAGTAGCAGGTTTCCGTTGCGATCACGAATGGTTCCATGGGTATGGTAAGCCTTGTGATGTCAATTGATTGTATCCTCATGTAGATAGATTGAAGCAGCTGTTTACGGTGTCAAAGGTAAAGCATCATCTGCTTTGGTCTTTAAAAACATACCCTTCCATAAACAAAAGGACAACTCAAATGTTTTTTACGAAAAGGATCCATGGAAAAACTCAATGGTAAAAAAATATTGGTGGCCGGTGCAACCGGAGGTATCGGGCAAGCCTTGGTAAAGTTGTTGAAACAAAGCGGAGCTGAGGTTTTTGTGACGGGCAGGAATCAAGAGAAGCTGGGTCAGCTTGCATCCGCAGCGGGTATTCCTTCTTCTCATCAATTTGCCGCTGACGTCTGTCGCTCAGCTGAAATAACCCAGTTGATGGAGGCAGTGCTCAGCCACATGGGAGCGCCTGAGATCCTGGTCAATGCAGCAGGCATCGGTATTATCAAGCCTATCGATGGTTTATCGGAAGAAGATTTTATGAACAGTATTCATACCAATCTCTTGGGAACCTTTTTACTGGTTAAGGCTGTACTGCCCTCCATGAAAGAAGCCAAAAAAGGATTGATCATCAACATACCTGGCGTGCTGGGAAAAGTTCCGATGGCGGGTGCTGCAGCCTATAGCGCCAGTAAATATGGTATTGTAGGCATGATGCAAAGCATCCGGGAAGAACTGAAGCGCACAGAAATCAGGATCACCAATTTGTTTTTGGGAGGAGTGGATTCGCCGTTTTGGGATACCATTGACCTCAAAGTACAGAAGGAGAAAATGATCAGGGAAGAAGAGGCCGCGAGATCGATCTGGTTCCTTTGTCAGCAACCTGCCAGTGGGGTCGTGAGTGAAATGGTTTTACAACCCTTCAATCACCAGGCTATCTGATCATAGCAGTGTTCCTTTTAAGAACAGATAAGCAAAGTTGAAATAAATGATCACACCGGTGACATCCACCAATGTTGCCACAAAGGGTGCGGAGGATACAGCAGGGTCGGCCCCCAGTTTTTTTAAGATCAGGGGTAGCATGGAACCCGAAATCGTTCCAAATAGAACTACGCCTACAAGGGAAAATCCAACAACAGCGCCAACAGCAACGTAATGGGCTCCATATACTTCAGGGAAAATTTGTGCCCAAACAATGACCCTGGAAAATCCGATAATCCCAAGGGTGATGCCCAATAGGACTCCGGATAACAATTCTCTTCTCATGACCTGCCACCAGTCTTTGAGGGTGACATCCCCCACGATCAATGCCTGTATGATCAAAGAAGAGGCCTGAGAACCGGTATTTCCGCCACTGGAGATGATCAAGGGTACAAAGATGGAGAGCACCAGTGCACTTTCCAGGGCATGCTCAAAGCTGGCCATGGCTGTGGCAGTGAGCATCTCACCCAGGAAGAGCACGATCAGCCAGCCTACTCTTTTTTTGAAGAGTTTGAAAAGGGAAATCTCTAGGTAAGGCTCTTCAAGGGCTTCTGTACCACCCATCTTTTGCATGTCTTCACTGAACTCCTCGTTGGCTACCCAGAGTACGTCATCGATGGTTACAATGCCTATGAGAATATTGTTGTTGTCTACTACCGGTAAGGCCACCCGGTTGTTCATTTTGAACACCTGATTGGCTTTCTCCTGGTCGTCGTATACATTCAATTCTATGTATCGCCCATCAGTTAGTTCACTCACCAAACGGTCTGGTGGTGACAACAAGAATTCTTTGATTCGAACGTCATCGATCAATTCGCCCTGATCATTGATCACATAGATCACATCAATGGTCTCCGAGTCTTGACCCACTTCTCGGATGTGTTCCAATACTTCCGCTATGGTCCAGTCCTCTTGCACAGCGATATAGTCCGGCGTCATCAAACGTCCGACAGAATCTTCCGGATAGCCCAACAAGGATAGGGTGATCTTTCTTTCTTCCGGGTTGAGCAACTTGATCAACTCCCTCACTCCTTTGGGAGGCAATTCTTCCAGGAAGGCAGTCCGGTCGTCCGCTGGAAGCTCATTCAGCAAGGCTGCCAACTTTTGAGGGGCCAGTTCGTTGATGATATCCTTTTGTATACCGAGTTCCAGTATTTTGAAGGTGCTGGCGGCTCGATGGACGGAAAGCATGGAAATGATTTCAGTAGCTTTCTGCCAATTTTCATTGATGATGAGTTCAACATCACTGATGTTGAGTTCATTGAGGAATTCAGGCATGCGATCCCTGTTTTCTTCCTGGAGGAAGAATTCAAATTGTTCCTGAAGGGTGATATCTTCGTTGAATTCGATCATCGGACTGTTAACTATCCGCGAAAATAGTCATAGTTTTCAAGCCTGCAATATTGAATTATGTTACAGCCATATCTTGTGATCTTGCCCAGTGAAAACAGGGGCAGAGGGGTCTTCACCATGGAGGCAATTGGAAAAGGAGAGATCATTGAAATCGCTCCGGTTCTGGTGATGAAGGAAGCGGATAGGCCTTATCTGGACAAAACCCTTTTGCATGACTATATTTTCGAATGGCCGGGAGAGGACAAACAATGTTGCATGGCCTTGGGGTATGTTCCTATTTACAATCACGCCTATGAGGCCAACTGTGAATACGAGATGGACCGGGAGAATCATTTGATGACCATCAAAACCGTAAGAGCGATTGAGAAAGGGGAGGAGCTTTTTCTCAATTACAATGGAGAATGGAATGATCCAAAACCGGTTTGGTTCGAAGCTTCGTAACTTTGATTGATCCACTTTGTAAGATGACAATATTTTTGATTGGCTTCATGGGTTCCGGTAAATCATATTTGGGAAAGATCCTTTCCCAAAAGATGGGTATTCCCTTGATCGACCTGGATGAATGGATCGAAAAAAAGTATGGTCGCAGCATCTCTTCTATTTTTTCTTTGGAAGGAGAGGAAGCCTTTAGAAAAATGGAGACAGCAGCATTGGATGAGCTGAATCAATTGAGCATCGCTGGAAAGCCTTTGTTGGTTTCCACGGGGGGAGGCACTCCTTGCTTCAATGGAAACATGGAATGGATGAACCAAACAGGCATTACAGTATGGTTGAATCCTCCTATTGAAACCTTGCTGAGCAGGCTTTCTGGTGAAAAAGAACACAGACCTTTGGTCGCATCCCTTTCACAGGATGAATTAAATGATTTTGTAAAACAAAAAATCAAGGACAGGACCCCTTTTTATAACCAGGCAAAGTTGAAAGTGGATCAAGCAGCGATTGATGTTGAAAGCCTGATAAAACAAATCCAACATGCATCGGACCTTCAGTAAACTGGCAGCATTGATGGCCATGGCTTCGGTAATCATCGGGGCTTTTGGTACCCATTATTTGAAAAATATTTTGCCTCCGGAGAATATCGAATCGATACAAACGGCAACCTATTATCAATTTGTGCATGCCATTGGACTTTTTGTTGTTGCCAATCTATGCCGCCACTACCCCAACAAACGCATCAAATGGGCAGGCAACTTGATGGTATTGGGCGTAATTCTTTTTTCCGGCTCTATTTACTTAAGGATTTTTCTGCTCGCTAAAGGCTACTCCCATCTCAACACAGTAGCCCTTGTCACGCCCTTCGGCGGACTTTCTCTGATCATCTCCTGGCTCCTTGTATTCATGGGGATTCCTTCCAGTGAAAATCATGAACAGAAAGGAGGATCTGATTAGCTCAGGCATCTCAAAAAATAAAATGTATTTTTGGGAGATCCCGAAAGGGCATACCATCATCAAACCGACGACCACCAATGGGGAACCGACTGAGATCTCCTAAAACGGAAGAAGAACCGATTGAACTCAAAGAAGAGAAAGAAGAGTCTGTTGAGATAAAATCAATCGTCAGAGATGAAAGAACCCATAAGATTCTAGGTTCGCTGCTTTTGTTTTTCTGCTTTTTTCTTTTTGTTTCATTCACCTCCTATCTCTTTACATGGACAGAAGACCAGGACAAGATAAGGGGAATGGGATCCCGCATTTTAATGCCCAATGATCTTGAGATCAACAACCTGTTGGGTAGCCTGGGGGCTTATACATCCTATCTGTTTTTCGAGTACACTTTTGGCATAGCTTCTTATTTGTTTTGCACTATGTTTTTTGTCTTGGGGGTTAACCTGCTTTTTGGAAAAACAGTTTTTTCTCCCTTGCGCAACCTGCGTTACCTATTGATGGGATTGTTGGTCATCAGCGTAAGTGCGGCCTTCTTCACACCCGATGCCAGTTTTAGCTGGGGTGGCGCCTTTGGTAGATTTTGTGCAAGCTGGTTAAAAGGGGTGATCGGGTGGACAGGCACTTTTGCGCTGTTGTCATTATCGATTTTCTCCTATGCTGTTTGGCGTTTCAACCCTGTATTCAATTGGCCTGTTTTCAAAAAGCAGGACGATGTAACTGGTTTGGATCAACCCTTGGCCGATGCAGCCCCCACGCCTGAAAATCTGCAACCAAGACTGGATCTTACGGAAGGCAATGCATTGAAAGGGGAACAAACCATTCAGCCTTTGAAACCCCTTGAGGAGCCCGCTTCGCCATTGGAGTTGGAACAAAGAGCGCCTGAGGAGGATGCAGAAAAAATATTGGAAAAACCAATGGCAACCTTGGTAGAAGACATCCCCGTGAAAAATGCGGTTGCAGCTGAAGTGCCCGATTTGGAAGAAGAGGTTGATGAAACGCCATTGGAATTGAATCCGATCAAAGAGGAAGTTGCGGAGCCTATCAAAGCGGCTGCTGTACTGGCGGGTCCTAAATACGATCCCATCGCTGATCTAAAAGGGTATAAGTATCCATCGCTGGATCTTTTGGCACAGCATACAGGCGAGAAAATTGTAATGGACCAGCATGAGCTTGAGGCAAACAAGAGCCAGATCATGAAGACCCTCAAGAATTACGACATCGACATACAGAAAATTTTCGCAACGGTCGGTCCCACAGTAACTTTATACGAGATCGTTCCAGCAGCGGGGGTGAGGATTTCACGGATCAAGAATCTGGAAGATGATATTGCCTTGAGTCTTGCAGCTTTGGGTATCCGCATCATTGCTCCGATTCCAGGGAAGGGTACCATCGGTATTGAAGTGCCCAATGTGAAGAAGAGTATCGTAGGGATGAGGTCTTTGCTGGCATCCGATAAGTTTCAGAAAAATGATTTCGCATTGCCCATCGCGCTGGGCAAGAAGATCGACAACGAAAACTTCATCGTTGATCTTGCCACCATGCCACACCTGCTCATGGCCGGTGCAACAGGGCAAGGTAAGTCGGTTGGACTCAATGCGATTTTGGTTTCCCTGCTCTACAAAAAACATCCCTCCCAACTCAAATTCGTTTTGGTGGATCCCAAGAAAGTGGAGTTGAGTATTTATAGAACCATCGAAAAACACTTTCTGGCCAAGCTACCGGGAGATGATGATGCCATCATCACGGATACCCGTAAAGTTGTCAATACCCTCAATGCACTCTGTATTGAAATGGATGAGCGTTATGACCTGCTCAAAGATGCGGGTTGCAGGAATATCCGTGAATACAATGAAAAATTTGTTTCCA
>RFVQ01000060.1 GCA_009922495.1 Chitinophagia bacterium | reverse complement strand
AGGGGCAATCTATTGTACATTCATGGTACGGGAGACGATAATGTGCACTACCAGAATGCTGAGTTGTTGCAGAATGAGTTGATCAAATACAACAAGCAGTTTCAATTCATGTCTTATCCCAACCGCAGCCACGGGATCTCAGAAGGGGAGGGCACGACAAAGCATCTTTCAACGCTGTATACCAATTATCTCAAGCAGCATTGTCCTCCAGGGGCAAAATAAATGCCTATACAAAGATGAATGGGGTTGAGTCAAACACGTCAATCCCATTCATCTTTATTCAGCAAAGTATTGGTGAAAGAAAGGTATCGTTTCAATGCCTTTGTAGAAATTGAAGATGTCATATTTCTCGTTGGGGGAGTGGAGGTTGTCGCTGTCCAGACCAAATCCCATGAATACAATCTTGATGCCCAGCTCCTTTTCAAAAAGAGAGCAAATGGGAATGCTGCCTCCTCCTCTGACGGGTACCGGTGATTTTCCGAACGTCGTTTCAATTGCTTTGGCTGCAGCCTGATAGGCCTTGGAATCAATGGGGGTCAGATAGGGTTCTCCTCCATGGTGCTCCATCACTTTTACACTGACACTTGGAGGAGCGATCTTTTTGAAATGCTCCAAGAGGAGTCCAGTAATTTTTTGGGAAGATTGATTGGGTACCAGCCTGGCAGATATTTTGGCAGTAGCTTTTGACGGAAGAACGGTCTTCGATCCTTCGCCTGTATATCCTCCCCAAATACCATTGACTTCCAGGGTAGGTCTGATGCCGGTTCTTTCGTTGGTTGTATAACCTGCTTCCCCATGAACTTCATGGATGCCGAGATCTTCTTTGAAAGCCTCCAGATCGAAGGGGGCTTTTCCCAACAAGGTTCTTTCTGCTGTTGAAGCCTCCAGCACATCATCATAGAAACCCGGTATCGTGATACGGTTGTTTTCATCATGACAAGAAGCGATCATCTTGGCCAGTATGGTTGCGGGGTTGGCTACTGCGCCACCATACACACCACTGTGCAGGTCGCGGTTGGGACCTGTTACTTCCACTTCTATATAGCTGAGACCCCGTACACCCGTATCGATGGAAGGAGTGTCCATGCTGATCATTGCCGTATCACTGATCAGCACAACATCCGCTGACAACAGATCCCTGTTGTTGATGACAAATTTTGCGAGGTTGGGAGAACCGATCTCCTCTTCTCCTTCAATGCAGAATTTGATATTGGTTTTGAGTGAATTCGTTTTCACCATGATCTCCAATGCCTTCACATGCATGTAGAACTGCCCTTTGTCGTCACAGGCTCCCCTTGCAAAGATCTTTCCGTCTTTGATGACAGGATCAAAGGGTCCACTGTGCCATAACTCCAATGGGTCTGCAGGCTGAACATCATAATGGCCGTATACCAAAACCGTGGGTAGAGAGGGATCAATAATTTTTTCTCCATAAACGATGGGATGTCCGGCTGTGCTGATCACTTCTGCCTTGTCCGCTCCGGCTTCCAGCAATGATTTCTTCACTGCTTCCGCACAACTAAGCATGTCCTGTTGGTGTTCAGTTCTGGCACTGATGGATGGAATGCGGAGCAGGTCCAGCAGTTCATTCAAAAATCTTTCTCTGTGAGTATCAATGTATTCTCCAATCATCTTTTGTGTCATATATACACATTAGTTTAATAAAAAATTAACATAAAAATTTTTCCATTTCAAAAGCATCCCTATATTTGAGGCACGATTGCGTGTCATATGTCAGCCTTTGTAAATCCGTCTGCTTGCAGAAGGAAATTGCAAAGGCTGATTTTTTTATGGTCTTGCCAACAGCAAATTTTTCTCAACCTCTTTCCAGTTTACAATACTGAACCAGTTGGAAACGTATTCTGCTCTTCTGTTCTGGTACTTTAAATAGTAGGCATGCTCCCATACATCCAATCCCAAGATGGGCTTTCCCTTGATGGGAGAAGCATCCATTAGGGGATTGTCCTGGTTGGGTGTTGAACCGATTTGCAGGTTTTTCTTTTCATCGACATACAACCAAGCCCATCCACTACCAAATCTTGTCATGGCAGCTTCTGAGAGTTTGGCCTTGAAATTATCATATCCATTGAAAGCATTGTTGATGGCATCTTTCAGTGGACCTTCCTGCAGTTGGCCACCCGCGGGACGCATGCATTTCCAGAACAGTTCATGGTTATAGTGTCCTCCACCATTGTTTCGAAGCTTGGCAGAATACTGAGAGATCTTGCCCAGCAAACTTTCCAGGCTTTGGCTTTCTTTTACCTCAGCAGCAACAGCTTCGTTCAGGTTTTTGGTATACGTGGCAGCATGTTTGGTATAGTGGATTTCCATCGTCATGCTATCGATCATGGGCTCCAGGGCGCCATAGGCATAAGCCAATGGTGCTTGTTGGAAGGGCAATGGTTGTGGCGCTGAGGCATATGAAGTAAGGCCCTGGGTCAAACCCAATGCCATGCTGCCTTTGATGCTGGTGCTGATGAACTTTCTTCTGCTGTTGGAATTGGGCATGTCTATGCGTTTTAAAGTGATGGATTTTTTTGGAAGCGGTATCGGATCTTTTTGAAAAAACGAAAATAAAATTCATTGTTGAACAGTTGAGAATCATTCATGGCTTTGTAAACCAAAAACATTCCCACCGGTAGCAAAGTTATGCTTGCCAGCCAGATCCCCATGAAAGGAGTCATCACTTCCTGGCGTGCAAATTTTTCTCCAAACATGTTCAGGAGGTGATAGATCAGGAAAAACCCAACTGCCACCACCAGTGGCATACCGAGTCCGCCCTTTCTGATGATGGACCCCAAGGGGGCTCCAATGATGAACAAAACAATGCAGGCAAAGGAGAGGGCATATTTTTTATGCCATTCGATCAGGAACAACCTTTTTTCCATTCCCCTTTGGTGATGATCGGCCGCTACCAGTTCGATGCCGCTCTTCATAAGATTCATTTTGTCAGCAGCTTTGGTATAGGTGATGCTGAAGGCTGAATCTGGGATCAAATCACCATAAGATTTTGCTTTTGGAGAAACTGTTGCTTTCCCCTCCTTCCATCCTTTTTCGAAATTTTTTCCAAAAAGGAAATAGGAGGTAACCTCTTTTTCCATCCTGGTATTTTCGATTTTTTTTATGTCTCTTTCGATGGAGTCTGATGATTTCCTGAGTTGTTTCACATTCAGCATCTGATAGGATCCTTTGAACATGCTGTCGGGTGTTTCCAAGACTTTGAAACTACTTAGGTCGAATACTTTCTTATAGGTTTTAAACCCAAGCCGGTAATAATCAGTCTGTATCGTATTATAAGGTCCCTTCTCCTGGTACCTCCAGCCATTTACAAGGTCAAATTCCAGAAATTTTTTATCGTCACTAACCTTCATCCTTCCTTTTTCTGCAACAATGATATTGTCCTGGAGGGAATACTGGTTTTCGTAAATAATGATATTCTCGATGCCCGATCCGTCTTGGTCTTTCTTTCCAACTTTGATGGCATATCCCGGTATCTTATCATAGAAGATGCCTTCTTTGATATCAAATGCAGGTTTTGCTACACGAATGTTGTAGAGCATGGTGGTAAACTTCAGGTTGGCCACCGGTAAAATATAATTCGAAATAAGAAAGGCAAAGACAGCAATCAATCCGGATGTCAACAACAATGGACGCATGAAACGAAGAAGGGAGATGCCGGCTGATTTGATGGCCACCAGTTCAAAACTCTCTCCTAGGTTGCCAAAGGTCATGATGGAAGAGATCAGAATAGAGATAGGCAGGGCATAGGTGATGACCGTTACGCTCACATACCCCGTCAGTTCCACAATGCTGAGGAAGTCAAGTCCCTTGCCTACAAGATCATCAATGTACTTCCAAAAAAATTGCATCACCAATACAAAAACGGTGATGAAAAAAGTGGCCACAAAAGGTCCTATGAAAGCCTTTAATATGAGTTTGTCAAGCTTCTTGAACATGATCAATTGCCCAGCCTGTGGAAGAGGTCATGGACCTGGACATCCCAAAGCCTGGTTTGGTCAGCGATATCACGCTTCTCTGCAAAGTCTTTGATGACCAGGATGGTCTGACTGCTCACTTCCGATTTTTCGATCCTGAATTCAAAATATTCATTGTTGGGAGAATAGGTCCAACGATACCGAATGAAACTATTTTCCTCGGCTTCCAAGACTTCTGCCTTGTCTGTACTGCCATTCCAGCTAAAGCTAAAGATATTGTCTCTTTCATCCACACGATCGGCAAACCATTCTTGCAATCCTGCTGGGGTAGAAAGAAATTCGTATAGGATGCTGGGGGAGCATCTTACAGGATATTCTATTGAAAACAATTGTTTGGCCATTTTGATATACGTGTTTTCCAGTTACATTTTCGTCACACTCACCTTGCAATGATATATAAATATCACAATTGAAAAAATATAATTTAGTGTTTATTGCTAACTTTTTGCTCGTGGTTTTCCCCAGTGAGGACTGTTGGCTTTACTTCATTGATTTTCAATTGATTGGATATTAAATCAATCCTTCCAGTCATCTCCTTCCCTGCCTTTAACATTATTTTCGCTGTTCTGTCGTTTCGACATCGCTATCAAGTCAATGCCATGCACTTGCGTACTGTTCTGTTGTACTGATAACTGATAACGGTCAAGCGATTTTAATTAACTTCGCTGCCCCAAGCAAAGCCTTTTTATGTTTGAAAACCTCAGTGAAAGAATTGCATCCGCCTTTAAACAGATCAAAGGTGAGGGCAGGATAACCGATCTTAACATTGCCAATACCATCAAGGACATTCGAAAGGCCTTGTTGGATGCTGACGTAAACTTCAAGATCGCAAAAGAGTTTACCGACAAAGTAAAAGAAAAAGCCATTGGACAAAAAGTGTTGACGGCTGTGAGCCCCGGTCAACTCATGGTCAAGATCGTCCAGGATGAGCTGACGGAATTGATGGGGGGTGAGGCAAGTGGACTGGAAACCAGTGGGAGTCCAGCGATCATTCTCATAGCAGGTTTGCAGGGTTCCGGTAAAACCACTTTCAGTGGTAAACTGGCCCATTACTTAAAATCAAAAGGAAAGTCACCGCTATTGGTTGCAGGTGACGTATACCGTCCCGCGGCTGTTGACCAGTTGAAAGTATTGGGGGGACAAATCGGTGTGGATGTTTATGCAGAGCCGGAAAACAAAAATCCAAAAGAGATCGCCGAAAATGCCCTGAAACAGGCAAAAGCGACCAACAAGAATGTTGTGATCGTGGATACAGCAGGACGCTTGGCCATTGATGAGGCGATGATGCAGGAAGTAGCAGGATTGAAAGCCGCTCTTCAGCCCAAAGAGATTTTATTTGTGGTGGATGCCATGACAGGTCAAGATGCGGTCAACACTGCGAAGGCTTTCAATGATCGATTGGACTATACGGGTGTTGTGCTGACCAAGCTGGATGGTGATACCCGCGGTGGTGCTGCCCTCTCTATCAAGTATACGGTTCAAAAGCCCATTAAATTTGTCAGCTCCGGGGAAAAGATGGAGACCTTGGATATTTTTTACCCAGACAGGATGGCCCAGCGCATCTTGGGAATGGGGGATATTGCGTCCTTGGTTGAAAAAGCGCAGGCCCAGTTTGATGAGGAGAAGGCAAGAAAATTGGAGAAAAAGATCCGGAAGAACCAATTTGATTTTCAGGACTTCCTCGACCAATTGCAGCAAATCAAGAAAATGGGTAACCTCAAGGACCTGATGGGAATGATCCCGGGAATGGGAAAGGCCATCAAGGATATCGATATCAGTGATGATTCTTTCAAAGGGGTGGAATCCATCATCAGTTCCATGACGCCATTTGAAAGGTCCAATCCGGATATCATTGATCTGAGCAGAAAGAAAAGAATTGCCAAAGGATGTGGCCGGGACATGAACGAGGTTAACCAGTTTTTCAAGCAATTTGACCAGATGAAGCAAATGATGAAGGGGATGGCCAATATGCCTGCCATTCCCAAATTCAGGCGTTAGGGAGACCTTTGTTTCAGTCAAAACCCTGCAAATCATGGCTTTTTTTGGATAATTCTCTGTAAGCCTGTATATTCGCACTCCATTTTGAAACCCTATTTATTCACCACCCACTAAAAATTTTTATTTTTTATGGCTGTTAAAATCAGACTCCAGCGTCACGGGAGCAAAAAGCGTCCATTTTACTTTATCGTTGTAGCGGATGCGCGTGCGCCAAGAGATGGTAAATTCATCCAAAAGATCGGTACTTACAATCCCCTCACGCATCCTGCAACTGTATTGATCGATCGTCAGAAAGCATTGGAATGGCTGAACAACGGTGCACAACCCACCGATACTGTTCGCAAGATCCTCTCTACCAAAGGTGTTCTTTACCTCAAACATCTCCTTCGTGGTGTTGGACTTGGTTTGTTCGATCAAGCTACTGCCATGAACAAATTTGAGGCATGGCATCAGGAGCAGGAGGCTAAGTTCAAGGCCCGTCGCAGCACCCGCTGCTGAGAGTGAAGCTCCTGCAGCAGAATAATCAAGAAGCAAAAATCAAAAGCCTCGTTCACACGGGGCTTTTTCATGTATGGAACAATATCAAAACATCGGAAAATTCGTTTCCACCTTTGGTATCAAAGGAGAATTGGTGATGGAACACCATTTGGGAGAAGAAGTCTGTTTTGATAATATCAAAGCCCTCTTCATTGAAGAGGGTCAGGGCAGATTCATTCCCTATTTTTTAGCATCAGCAAAATCCAGAAAAGAAGGTGAAATGCTGATCCTGCTCGAAGGAATCGGTACACCTGAAAAAGCCAGGCTGCTGGTGCGCAAAAAAGTTTGGCTTCCAGAACAGGATGTTAAGCAGATTGCCAGTGCCTCTGCCCCTATCGGCTGGCTAGGATTCGATGTTTATGATGGAAAAAAACTGCTGGGCAAAGTGTTGGAAGTCATAGAGCAACCTGCTCAGATCCTCCTCCGTTTGGAGATCAATGAAAAAGAAGTACTGGTTCCCCTGAATGAAAGTACGTTGGTGCGGATCGACCTGAAAAAACAGCGCATACAGGTGGAACTACCGGATGGACTCCTGGATATTTACTTAACTTGAGGAAACCATCCTCTCATGTCTTTTCAGCAGCCCTATATTGCCCACTTTGACCTGGATGCATTCTTTGTATCAGTGGAAAGAATTCTCGATCCATCATTGGAAGGGAAGGCACTGATACTGGGCGGTTCAAGAGAAAGGGGCGTTGTCAGCACCTGTAGTTATGAGGCCAGAAAATATGGTGTGAGATCGGCCATGCCCATGGCCAGGGCCGTTGCGCTTTGCCCCCATGCCATTTTCATGAAGGGTTCACGCGGGCAATACAGCAAATTCTCAGAATGGGTAACAGATATCATTGCCAAGAAGGCGCCGGTTTTTGAGAAGGCTTCCATTGATGAATTCTATGTGGATCTGACAGGGATGGATCGTTTTTTTGATCCCTTGCAATGGACCATCGATCTGAGGGCAGAAATCATGGACAAAACAAGATTGCCCCTCTCATTTGGGTTGGCTTCCAACAAGATGGTTGCCAAGATGGCGACCAATGCGGCCAAGCCCAACGGCTATCTTCAGGTGTTACCCGGAAAAGAAAAAGAATTTCTGGCTCCCTTGTCGGTAGGTGAAATTCCGGGTGTGGGAGAGCATACCCTTAAAAGCTTGCACACACTGGGAATCATGACCATTCAGGATCTTGCTGCTTATCCTGTCAACCTGATGGAACAATATTTTGGGAAGTATGGAGAAATACTGGTTCAAAAAGCATCGGGAGAATACGAAGGATCCGTTCATGCCGAACATGAATCAAAATCAATCTCAACAGAACATACTTTTTTTGAAAATACAGCTGATATCAATTTTCTGATGAATGAGCTGAAGCGCATGACTGAAAAACTGGGACATGAACTTCGGGGGGAGAAAAGGATGACTAGATGTGTGGCAGTGAAGATCCGGTATCCGGATTTTCAAACACAAACCAAACAATTGTCGATTGCACCCACTTGTTTTGATGATGAGATCATCAAAGTGGTAAAAGAATTGTTTCAACAGGTATATGATGGTCGAACACCCATTCGGTTGATCGGTGTAAGGTTCAGTGAACTGATCGAGCAACATTTGCAAACAGATCTTTTTCAAAACAGGGTTCGAAAAGAAAAATTATACCAAGCCATCGATGGAGTTAAAAATCGGTTTGGCAAAAAATCGTTGGCGAGAGGAAAGCGAAATCTGGATTAAAACGGCTGGTTATTAGGGCAAGACAGGAATGATCACTTGCTTACAAAATTAGTCTACTAATTTTGTAGAATAATAATTTTTTGTTTTCTTTGTCGTATAAAAAAATTTACCATGGCCATAAGACTGGGTGATGAAGCCCCAAATTTCAAGGCAAAGACAACTTTGGGAGAAATTGATTTTCATGAGTTTTTAGGAGATAGCTGGGGAATTCTGTTTTCGCATCCAGCAGATTTCACACCCGTCTGTACTACTGAACTGGGGAGGACAGCCTTGCTGCAACAAGAATTTGAAAACCGCAATGTAAAGGTATTGGCCATCAGCGTAGACCCTTTGGACAAACACCAACAGTGGGTGGGGGATATCAATGAAACGCAACACTGCTTTGTTGATTTTCCCATCATCGCCGATGAAAACAGGGAAGTGGCAACTTTGTACGATATGATCCATCCCAACGCTTCTGCAACTTTAACGGTAAGGTCATTGTTCATCATCGGTCCTGATAAAAAAATAAAACTCTTTATTACCTATCCGGCTTCTACAGGCAGAAATTTTGTGGAAGTGTTGAGGGTAATTGACTCCCTGCAGCTAACTGCCAAACACAGTGTCGCCACCCCTGCCGATTGGAAACACGGCGAAGATGTGATTGTAGTACCCGCCGTTTCTACTGAAGATGCCATCAAGAAATTCCCCAAAGGGGTAAACATCGTTAAACCTTACTTACGGTATACTCCGCAGCCTGAATAGCGTTATCTTTGCGGAATGTCAACGCCCGTCAAGCCCAACATCCGCAATTTCAGCAAGGAAGAAATTGGAGAATACCTCGAGTCAATCGGTGAGAAAAAATTTCGCATCCAACAGGTATGGGAATGGCTCTGGCAAAAGCATGCCTTTGATTTCCAGTCGATGTCCAATCTCTCCAAAGAACTCAGGGCCAAGCTGGAAGACAAATTCAGCTTCCCTTCGCTTTCAGTGCATGCTACCCAATACAGTGAAGATGGAACAGTCAAGAGCAGGTTCAAGACCCACGAAGGACATCCCATTGAAGGTGTTTTGATCCCAACGGAAGAAAGGCTGACCGCCTGCGTTTCCTCACAAATCGGTTGCAGCCTCAGCTGTAAATTCTGTGCCACCGGTTTCCTGGATAAAAAACGAAACCTGACCTTCGATGAGATCTATGATGAAGTGGTGCTGATCAACCAGCAGGCTTTGAAATTGCACGACAAGAAGTTGACCAATATCGTTTTCATGGGGATGGGAGAACCCCTGTTGAATTACAAGCAGGTCATGAAAGCCATTGAACGCATCACTGCGCCGGATGGATTGGCCATGAGCCCCAAGCGCATCACCGTTTCCACTGCAGGCGTTTCCAAGATGATCCGGCAGCTGGGGGATGATCAGGTTCGATTTAAACTGGCACTCTCATTGCATGCGGCCAACGATCGCAAGCGCAATGAGATCATGCCGATCAACGAGACCAATGACCTGAAATCATTGATTGATGCACTGAACTATTTTTACAAGCAAACCAAGAACGAGATCACGCTGGAATATATTCTTTTTGATAATTTCAATGATTCTTTTGAAGATGCAGCGGAGTTGGTAAAGGTTTACCGACAAGTACCGGCAGATCTTGTAAACATCATTGAATACAACCCAATCGATTACGCACGCTTCAAAAAACCCTCTCCTGAAAAAACAGAAGAGTTCATGAAGTTTCTTGAAAAGAATCGTGTGAATGCCAGGCTGAGAAGAAGCAGAGGCAAAGATATTGATGCCGCCTGCGGACAACTCGCTAACAAATAAATCTTCCCAGCATGAAACGTACAGACAACTTTTCAAAATTCGCGACCAAAAAGAAGAACAGTGCGGTAAAAGAAGCCTTCCGCCAGGAGAAAAAGAAGTGGAAGAAAGAACGCTCTGAAGCAATTGAGAAGAAAAAGATCGAAAAGAGGGAATCCATATCGATCACCAAATCCAAATCATCAGAAGCCGCACCCATCACCTTGCGGAAACAGGATAAATCCATGCCCCTCAACAAGTATGTTGCTCATTGTGGGGTTTGTTCCAGAAGAGATGCTGTTGCCCTGATCAAGGAGGGCAAATTGAAGGTGAACAATGAAGTGATCCTCGAGCCTGGTTTTAAAGTAGCTCCGGAAGACACGGTCCATTTTTCCGGTAAAAAGATATTTCCTGAAAAAAACCTGGTCTATATCCTGCTCAACAAACCCAAAGATTATATCACTACCCTTGATGATCCGGAAGGAAGGAAAACAGTACTGGATCTCTTGAAAGGCGCCACCAACGAACGCGTTTTTCCAGTGGGCAGATTAGATAGAAATACAACGGGTGTTTTGTTGCTGACCAATGATGGGGATATGACCCAGAAACTTTCTCACCCTTCCCATGAAGTGAGAAAGATTTATGAAGTGAAACTCGATAAACCATTGGGCAAGGTTGATTTTGAAAAGATATTGCAAGGCCTCAACCTGGATGATGGATTTGTTAGGGCTGATGCCTTGGCTTATTCTGATCCAAAGGACAAATCCGTTGTGGGTATTGAATTGCACAGTGGCCGCAACAGGATCGTTCGCCGCATGTTCGAGTATCTGGGATATGACGTGCGCAACCTTGACCGGGTCATGTTTGGCAACCTTACCAAGAAAAATGTGGAGCGGGGCAAATGGAGATTTCTGAATGAAAAAGAGATCCGCTTGCTCAAGTTCATGAACAGTTCCTTTGTCAAAAAACCGGCAGGCGGCTGGAGTGAGGAGGAAATGGAAGATGAAAAAAAACCATCTCTTCCCCAACAAAAAAGAAATCTTTCAGCGAAGCAGGACAAAAGCAAATCCATCCGCATCGATGCTCGCAAAACCAATGGGGATGATCGTCGCACTGTCAAAGGAAAATCACTCAGTGTCAAATCGGTTGTAAAGCCTGTCAAAGCAGTTGTAAAGCCTGTCAAATCGGTTGACAAGCAAGAAGTCGTTTTGAAAAAGTGGGAGGAAAAACTCAGTGCCAGTCCAGATGCATCTTCTGCAGAAGGAAAGCCCCAACGAAAGAGGGTTCCCCTGAAGCCCAAATCGAATGCACCTTTGAAAGTTGTCAAAAGAAAATAGTCGCCTCTATACCATGCAACTTCAACCTGCCCTCTTATACAAAGATGATAACCTGATGGCCATCAACAAACCATCCGGTTGGTTATCCATCCCGGACAGGCATGATCCGGAACTGCCATCTGTCAGGTCCTGGTTGGAATCAAAGGGGGAAAAGGTTTTTATCGTGCACAGAATTGATCGCGATACAAGTGGACTCCTGCTGATGGCACGGAATGAAGCTGCACACAAGTATTACAACAGCCTTTTTCAAAACCGGACACTTCACAAAAATTATTACGGCCTCGTCACCGGCTCTTTCGAGGAAGATCAAGGGGTATATGATCAACCGATTGAAGAACATCCTACCATTCCCGGAAAAATGCGCGTGGGCAGGAAAGGAAAATCAGCCATCACCCATTATCAGGTAGAAGAAAGGTTCAGGGGATTCAGTTGGGTCCGTTTTCAGATCGAGACAGGCAGAACCCACCAGATCAGGGTGCATTTGCAAAATGCGGGACATTCACTGGTAGGGGATCCGTTGTATGGTACTGCCGATCCTATCTTGCTTTCCACCTTCAAGAAAAAATTCAAACTATCCAAGGCAGATGAAGAGGAGAGGCCCTTGCTCTCCAGACTGGCTTTGCATGCTTTCAGTGTTGAATTGACCGATATGCAAGGAAAGGAACAGGTTTTTACTGCACCATTGCCCAAAGATCTTGATACAACACTGAAACAGTTGCGCAAATGGGGAAATGGATCCCGTTAGTCCATTGAAAATAAAAATCTACTGATGGGGCATGCCCTATGGTGCCAATTCCTTTGCTAGCTGATCCTGCCGAATCTCTCGCTGCACACCGGATGCCAGGTCTTTTACCAATGCAGTGCCGTTTTCGATTTCCTTGCTTCCCAGGATGATCACTTGAGGGATCCCTTTCCGTTCAGCATATTTGAATTGCTTGTC
>RFVQ01000059.1 GCA_009922495.1 Chitinophagia bacterium | reverse complement strand
CCCTTGCTAGCGCCTTTCCATTGTGCACCATACAGAGGAAGTGCCAATATTGTTTTTGACGAATCGATTCCAGCACTTAAATAAGAAGTTACGATGGATTCCAAACTATACCCATCATTGTTCTCAACCCTTAAGGGAGAAATAGCAGCATGTCCTTTATCTACATTTAACTCATGAAGATCATACCCTCTTATCACCATGGCATCTGCATGCACCTGAATTTCAGAGATGTCAAAAATTTGATTCTGGTTATCGGGAGGCAAGCTGATGGCCAGGTAAAAAAGTTTATCAACCATCTGCTTTTCCATGCGTTCTCTGAAGTCCTGAACAAAATTTACAAAGGTGCCCCGTTTGGATTCCGAAAAACCCCTGAAATCCAATTCAACACCGTCAGCTTGTTTTTCTCTCAATAGACTGCTTACCGAATCTGCCAGTACTTTCCAGGCAAGCTGGTTTTCCAGAAATCTATTGGACTGCCTCTCGCCATGACAAGAGACCGTAAGCAATGCTCTTTTCCGGTGAGCATGCGCCGAATCAACCATGGCTATATTTCTCCATTGATTTATGTGGTCAGGATTGCTATAAGACCCTGTTTCAGGATCAATGGCATATGAAAAGAATGAAATGGTGAGCCTTCTGGAACCGGAATCGATGATTATATAGGTATTGCGAGAAGTATCCCATTGAAAATTATCAGCTTTCAATGTAGCGTTTTTGCCATTCAACCAATCGTACAAATAATCATATTGGTTCAAAATACTTTTCTGTTTAATGGGAGCTGAAACGACCTTATTGGAGTCAGCATTGTTGGCATTTGCCCCCATATTCTTAATGAAGCTCCCCGATTTCTTGAGCAGTGAAAGCTCCGAAGATACCCTTCGGGTTCCTGTTTTTAATTTTGTATATTCTTTACATCCTGTGAATGCAATAAACAGAAGGCTGATTAAAAATATTTTAGAATAGTGGATCATATGGCCTTAATGGTTAAGTATTCTTTACAAGTGGCTACAATGGTTTCTACTTCCGCCTGATAGTCGTTTAAAAACAATCCAATCATTTCGAAATCTGTAACAGTATCATACAGAGTAGAATTATTTTGAACTTCCAGTACCAAAGATTCAGGCAATGAATTCCCTTTTTGAAATGAGAAACAGGCATAATTCCATTTCCTATTCAACGTTGGCGTAGCATAAGTGGTTTTAACCGAATTGCCATTGGACTGTCTCAAACTTGAACCATTATTGTCTTTTATGCTGAAGTTCAACTCTGCCGGAATCTCTTCGGGCAAAGGATAAGATCCGTTTCTAAAAAGTTCTTTGGCAACATACAATTCTAGCGGTGAATGCAGCTTATCAGCATCAATCCATTCTTTCCATTGATTACGATTCTGATCAGAAGATCCAAACCAATAAGCAATGGCTACGGGTATTTTACCCGGCATAGGCACATTGAGTGTTACCCGATTGGCCTGTGTAATGTCTGTTTTGGAAGGTATGCTAAAATGCTTTCGGACCAGTACTTCCGTAATGGTATCCTGTAATTGCTTAATCTCTTTCACGATGTGCCGAAGCGTATCACATCCAATAACGAAGCTGAGTTTCTGTTGCATCTCTTTTCGGGAAACAATTAATTTCCCTTTGGATCGGGTAATCCCTCTATTGGTGAGATTAAAAATGATGATGCCGTCTGCAGCAGCAACAAATTCACCGGTTTGCTCAACATTTTTGGGGGATTTAGAAAAGCTGTACCGAATCTCTTTTGCTTCCAAAACTTCAAGTTCATCGAAGCCTGCACCTTTGAGCATCGTGTAACTAAAACGTATCGTATCCCCTTTTTTAACCACATAATTGAGGCTCTTTACAGCACCCAATCTGTTTACAGAGAATACAATATTGGCTAGAAATTGAGTTGCTGCTTCCGACAGGTTAAGATGGTTGAGAACTTCCAGGCTGTCCATCGCAATCTTTATCTCTCCCTTGTCTTTCAGTCGGTCAATCAGACTATCCCGAATAGCGAGGTTTGGGGTAAAATCCGATGGCAGTGCCGGATATTCAGGAATAATTTCTTTCAGGACTGATTCTTTTTTCGCATTAAAATTTTCTACAATTATCTCTTTAGGCCCCTTCTGGAAAAAAGCTAGCTTGTCCTTGTTCAATGGCAGATCTTGGCTGAACACCCACGCGGGTAGTATGCATAAAAAAAACAAAAAGCTTTTGTATGTAAGCAGGAATTTCACTTTACGAATTTTGCTTTTTTTGAAGATATTCTTTCAGTTTTCGATAGCGTTCTGTAGCATCTGTTTGCGCATGGGTAGGATCCTTTTGATCGGGCTTTTGAGAAAACTGTTGCGCTTCGGATGTTATCGGAGACATTTGAAAAAATTCCTGATTCTTCTTGTATACGGTTTGTACATATTTCACCTTATAATCGTACTCACCCATTTGCAATAAATGATCGTAGGGCCCTTTAGGCGCAAAGAACTTCGTTAAGACAGGTGTAATTTCAACCAATGCCAGCAATAGGGTAATGGCTATGGATGCAAGGCTGTCCAATTTACCCAACGCGTTTAACCGTGCCAAAAAACCATATGAAAAGATATCCTCCATGGTCTTTTTATTTTTTTCAAATGAGGCAGCCAGTTTCTTTTTCTCTATTTCAATGTCTTGAATAGATTTATCAATCCGAATTTTATGTTGCTCAAACTCTGCACTGAATGACTCGTATTTTTCTTTTTTGGCGAAGCATTCAATACCTCTGCCCTTTTGTCCCGTTCCGCATGTACCATCACACTCACAGATATATTCTCGATAATATGCTTCTTTCAAATCAAAATAACCTTTCAATTCTTTCTTCAGTACCCCAACTTTAGCATCCCATTGTTCCAATTCACGATGGTATTGATGGGTCAAAGAATCTACCAGAACGATTTTGTCACTTCCCAGCACCTGATTGATCTCCAATTTAAACACCTCAACTTCTAGGGGCTTTGAAATAACTATTGAAATGGCTACAGCCATGATCAAACGGGGTATTAACTGCAAGAGTTCCTCCTTCCACGTTTGATTCATGCGAAAACTAGAAACAATATAGCGGTCAAGGTTAAGAATAATGGCTCCCCAAATCAAGGACAGTACGCAACTGATCCAAACATCGGGAAAGATGAGTTGAAAGGCGTAAAAAGAGGAAAGCACAGCCAATAAAGCGGTAAAGAAGACCGTAACACCAATTCCCGTATGCTTGATCCATTCTGATCGTGGGCATTGGTATAGCAGATCAAGGCTACTCCCGGCGCAGAATATGAACATGCGGGTCAAAGGATGTACTGATCTTACTTCCATATCTTGAAGAAGTTAATGATTTTTCGCAGAACAGGGATCAAAACACCGGCTGTTTTTAGTGGTTCAGCTACTTTAATTTCAGAGGCTTCAACAGATGCGGTTAAAACCTGTTCCTGGATCTGCTTGCCCATATCTACTGCCGACACCGCGAGGATCTGCAATCGTTCAACAAAATCTTCCTGAACGGTGCGTAAAACAAATACAAACTCCTCATCTGAGAACACTTCCACGCATATGGAACTTTCATTAGCGATATCCCCCATTCGGGCTTCCGTCAATAGCCCGATAGGCAATGACGTCCAATCGATCTTTATGCGATCCCCCACAAAAACTGCATAAACATTCCCTTGTTCATGGGTAGACTCCAGGGGTATATAGGCTTTAGAAACCACGTCTAATACCGATACAGAGAGAACGATATGCTTTTGTTGCGCTGTTTTTATGAAGACGGACTTACTTCGGGTTGAAGCTATATTACCTCCTTTGAGCCTAAACAAAGTATCTTCAAAAACAGGAACTTCCATTTGTCCGGCCAATGGAACCGCACCAATTCCCGGTTCAATCTCTGCGAAATCACCATGATGGACTTCCCAATACAGTTTTATGGTGCCGCCGGGTTCAACATAACTGGGCTGAGCCTGAAAATGCAACTGTACTTCTGATTCTGAAGGGCGAAAAGGTTCCGCCCGCTCAAACAAATGCTTCCAGGCTTTTTCCTGATCAAAAATAAGTTCGCCAACATGTTCAGATGACTTCAGTTCCGATTCGCTGATCAACCTGCATTTATCGATGATGACCGTATTGGCTGGAGGTGTAGATAATTCAGATAAAGTAATCAATCCAATTACTCCTCCGGCGTTTGCTAAACGCTTTAACGCGTTTATACATTTAATATTCTTTTCCCAGGCATACAAACATGCAATCAGTTCAACATGTCCTCCCCTGTTTTGAAAACGAAAAAGTTCTGCCTCAATTTGATTGAAACTCTTACCATCAATGATGAACAATACCTGAAATTGCGCCCTGGTTACTTGGAAAGCAATCTCAGTACCCCAGTCTTTTGGCCAATGCAAATATTGAAACATGTTAATTCTTTGATGACTTTCCTTCTTTTCCCAATTCACGTGTGGCCCCTAAAATTAGGTCTTCTCCCGTGATGATTCTTTGCTCTCGGGTTCTTGACTGCAACCAAGCAAACTGAACCGCATTGTTGATCGCACCGCCTGCCATCTCAAATTTTCTGGCCAGTTCGGATATGTTAATATTTTCCGCTACCTCTAAATTGTCCAAGGCCTTAGACCAGAGCTGTTCCCTTTCCTTGACTTGAGGCATCGTAAAATTAATAATTGATTGAAAACGTCGGGTAAACGCACGATCAATATTGGGTTTTAAATTGGTGGCTAAAATGATCAACCCATCAAAATCTTCGATGCGCTGCAGCAAAAAAGAGGTTTCCTGATTGGCAAACTTATCTTTGGAATCCCCTACATCCGTCCTTTTTGAAAACAAAGACTCCGCTTCGTCAAAAAATAAGATCCAGTCTTTGTTTTCAGCAATATCGAATATGTTGGCCAAATTCTTTTCTGTTTCGCCGATATACTTTGACACGATCTGCGACAAATCGATTCTGTATACCATGCGGTTATGGGTGGCGCCTAATATCGAGGCAGTCAGCGTTTTTCCTGTTCCGGGAGGTCCATAAAATAGCGCACGATACCCTCGTTTAAAGCGTTTTTGGAGTTGGGGATTCTGGCTCAGCTCTTTCTGATGGTTCATCCAAATCTGAATGTGATCGACTTCCTCCCTCACTTGGGGACTAAGAATTAAATCATTGATATTCAGTCTTGTATGAATTTTAAAAGCTGGAAATTGGGCATCGAAATCAGGTTCAAATTTCTCTTCCTTGACCAAATACGATAAATATTCCTGTGAAATAGTGAGTTTTCCTGACCAAAAGGTTTCAGGAGTGCCATTGTAATTCAATCGCAAGATATTCTCCTTGCGGAAAAAATGATGATCAGAAAACAATTTAGCCACTTCTTTGCGTACCGCAATGTCCCTTCCTGCAATAACAAAACTGACCGTTTCACCCGTTGGTATGAATCCCCTGTGAATACTATTGTCGATTCCGCCAAATTCAGAAAATATTCTTCCAATAGACTTGTTCTGAATAAAAAAACGGTCGAATACTGAAGGCTGTAGATGTGGGATGAGTCCCATGATCAAGGCTGCTCGTTCAGCCAGGCTCATGTTATATCGACAAATAATCTCCTCATAAAAACATCCAGTAACATTCGCCGTGGGTGCAGGCAGTGACAAAATAGAGAAATCCTGGTCCTGAAAATAGCTCTCCATTCGGGCGTCGAGAACAGTGGAGAACCAGTTAATCTCTTCTTGAATAAATCGAGTGCTATTTTGTTTCGCTGTCATCATTTCCCTCTCCAAATTACTATCAATCTATCGGACATCCAACTCAAATGAATCATTGATATATTCCAAGGTATCGTATCCAATAACATATCATAAGCCTTCTTCTCCACAACCAACTCCCATCGGTCTTCTAACCGATAAAGACGACCCTCACGCTGCAAAAATGTTTCCTGAAATGTTTCAGGACGTGTATTCTTCATTTGTTCCCAGTTTTGAACAGCTCCCTGAAGCATTTTTCGAGCCAATGAAGACTCTTCTGGCGTAGGCTCAAAACTACTCGCAACGGGGAATTTAAAATCGGCCCCACACAACAACTTATTCAGCATGAGACCCTGCTCATCTATCTCAGTCTGAAAATTAACTAAATATTGTGTAAGTTGAATGGCTCGTTCTAAAGCTGCCTGATCAACAAAATCATTTCCATCCAACAGCTTTAAAAATTTAAAAAATCGGTTCAGATAGGGCCACAACAAAATTAAACCAGCATTTTGGATGGTTACCCCTTCTATTGCATCTTCCTCATCTGGAAGATCAAGTTCTGATTCCACAGTTTGATTCCATGGCTTAGGCTTGTCCATCTTTTCCAGTTTAAGATCAGGCACAACAGATAACAAACGCTTCCATGTATCTTTTTCTGGATAATTAAGCTCCTTTGCATCAAAATTATGGATGGCTAGCAGCTGAGTACTATCTAGCTTGGGAATCAACATCAAAATAACCTCCCTTAACAACAGCATCGGATGCGTGATTTTATATCCGGTAACTGCCCAATTGTATAAAAAGAGATCCCAAATATCTTTATCATTCTTAAGACCCAAATTTTGACGAATAGAGATGTTAAATTGATCAGTGAATATTTTTTCCAATAAATTCCATTCATGCCATAATCGGGGATGAATTTTCTCCATCAACCTGTGTTCGCCATATTCATCCATCAACTCCACAATGCGTTTTCGATAAACTTCCTGATTGCTTAACGCAAACATCAAAAAGGGGAAATTTTTTTCATTGGCATTCCACGCTTGTTTAACCAGCTTTTTTGTTTCTGCTAGTGTTAAATAGCGATTTTGATAATAAACTGAATCCCCCATTAGATAATATTCCAAAACTTTTAGTAGGCTGATGGAATTTTTTGGGGTTTGTACAACGTGCCAATCTAAAATTGGCTTGATGGAAGCCGCCTTTCGCCATTTAGAAGCACCAAAAGAATATTGCACGATGGCTTTTTCCATGGCAGCTAAATGAGCAGTATTTTGTTGTAAATCCTGCCAAAAAGAAGCTTTGTTCCATCGTTTATTGTGTTGGATCAAGCTATTCATGTAATATAAGATTTCATGGACTTCCCCTCTAGTGGCATTTTCAAAAAAATGTGCATACGAATGTTCTAGATAGGCTCGTATATCTGAAGATGCAATATTGGCTTTCAATATCAATTGGAACTGTCGATTCAATTCGGAAATAGTTATCCAGTCAGAAAGCTTGCGAATTGCCTGCTTGTGCATATATGGCTCTTTTATCAAGAGCAGGAAGGGAATTTGCAGCACTCTATCGCGGATTCTTTTCTCATCTGAATAAGATAGAGATCCTGAGTTAATCCATGCCTGAAGATCAGTATCTATCTGAGTGGAATAGATGCGAGAATACAGAAATTCATCTTCATACAGTAAGACCATTTCCAACTTTTCATTTAAAAATGAAATTCTCTCTTCACTATCTTCATTTACTTCTGATAACTCTAATTTGTATACCCATTTTTGATATAGGGAGATATTAGTACTTGACAAAAATGCCGTAATGCTATCAAGCTCTTTCAAGTTGGTGGATAACCAATAAAAAACTTCTGGATTTAACAGCAGCTCTATTGAAATCTTCCCGGATAACAATCCCAACATATCAACGACTTCCTTTTCTTTAGCCGATGTTTTGTGTAAAATCTCAAGAAATAAAATTACGTTTACCCGTTCTTGAGAAATGATATTCTTTCGAATACTATCTGCCAAGGTTTTATAAAAGAAAATGGCATTGGATTCTATATTATGCAAGGGATAGGACATAAAAATGTCCATCCATTCATTGTAGATCTCAACAATTGAGAATGGCCATTCTTTTTGTAGTGAAAGAATAACTTCAGTAATGGAGAATCCCTGCTGAACAAACCGGAAGGGAAAATCCTGCACCGGATTGAGTAACCATGAACGGGTTAACAAATTCAACTGGTCTTCTCTTTGTAATTTCTTTTCAATTTTTACAAGAACATTTGCTTCATTGATGGATATGCTATTAAATGAAGTGGGTAATGCTTTTAGGATACTGCGGCTATCCTGACCAAATGACCTTATCAAGGAAATGATCTGATCATAAGGAAAACGATCCTGGGTTTCATATCCGGCAAAACGACTCATCAAATCTGCTATATCGACACCCTCTCTGGATAAAACAATGAAAAGTTCGAATGCTTTGGAAGTAGGTAGATTCTCTAAAATCGAAAAATGTTCTAATAAAGTTTGGCTGAATTGCTGTATGTTTTTTTTAGTCGAATGTTGATCAATCAAGCGAATAAAATGAAGGGCTTTGTCCTTCTTGGAAACTTTCGATTCATATTCATCCAACAAAACCGACCAAGTAAGCAATGTTTTATACCAGTTAACATCATCAGCAGCATAGATATAAAGAAAAGAAGGTAACAACTTCCAATCTATTGTTGATTTTGGTATCAATGAAAAAAGATCAGCGGAAGGGTCAATGGAATGGAAACATGTCAAAATATCCAAAACATGTATGGAAGTTTGTTCGGAAAGATAATCAATGATTAATTTTTGAAAAGTTGAGCTTTTTTTTCCGTTTAGATAAAAACCGATTAATTGAATGCTCCAATCAGATTCCTTTACAGTGGGAAAATAAGAACTCCAGGTCTGAATACTTACCCTAATGTAATCCTCAGGTTGATTAAAAACAGATGCCAACAAGGAAATTCCCATTGAATCATCTAACCAACTAAAAAACAATGATTTCTGCCTGGGTGTTCTTACCGAAGTTAACACGCGATACAACAAACCAGGATGTTGCTTGAATAATGACCGAAAATAAAGTGTATTAGTTTTGATGTCTTCCTGGTCAAATGGGTGCCCAGCAGGGAATGCATAATTATTTAAAACATACTGCAAAATATTCCATGATCCCTGTAAATTAATCTCACTCAACGTAGACGTTGAAGTATGTATAGGTTGTTCAGTAGGCCAGGTTCTTGTTTCTTTGATGATTTTAAGAAAAACATCTGGACGAATACGGGCCTGATTGTTCTTGAATTGTACCCTATCACCTTTAATTTTCCGCAAGAAAGTAGGCCAATCAGGGGATACATTGCGAATTAAATCCAAACGCTGTTGATTGCTCAACAGACCTGCTTTTTCTGCCTGAGAAATGAAATGGAGAAAAAATGTATACCCATCAGGCATTTCTTCTGGTTCAGAAAAATAGAAACTACGGGTATTTGAGATGATAAATTTTTGCAACATCTCTTTTGAAGCAGCAGACAGTGATAGTAAATTAAATAAATGATCAACAATTTTTGAATACTCGTTTGTTTTTCTGGTAACCGATTCAGGCATTACAGAAATAATGGCTCTCCATAATGCCTGATTACCCTCCTCCATAAAAAATTGCGCAAACTCAGGAGCAATGCTATACTTTCTGAGGATTTCAACAAAAACGGAACGATATCGACCTCTTAAGAGATCAAAACTGTACAAAATATTCTTAAAAAAAGTGTCATTGACAATTCCCTCTAATTCAGATTCGAGGTCAATGATTGAATAAAATGCCAGCAACTGTTTTTCCTTTATGAAAACCGGAGATCGTTTTTTGGTCAATTGCTGCTCGAAACTCAAAAGCGCTTGATCACTCATCACATATTTTACATCACCAGGTACCTGCAGGTATTTTTGAATAGATGGCTCTATCGTTTCCTGTAAATTAGAAAATATGCGAGATAGATTGCGTTTTGGGTCGACAAACTGAAGAGACAATTGGATAAATCGATGTTGAAGATTTATTACTGTACTTCTGGTCAAGTACAATGCATTTACCTTGAACCACTGTTCAAGGGCTTTTAGGATCTGACTACCCCGATCATTAAAAAGAATTTGAACGATTTGTTCAAACTTTTTTGAAGTAAGCTTATTTTGATTGATAAATTTGTCCAGCAATGATCGAAGCTCCTGAATCTGATATTCTTCACGAAAATCAATCAAATGATCCAAAAGATCTGACTTGTGCTCCTTTGATGGTGATTTTATGAGGGTATATAAGATTGGTACAGATGATGAAATTAAACTCTTACTCAGTAAAATGGATTGTTCAAAAAATACTGGATCCAATGCCAATTGCTCAGAAAGATTGACCAGAATATCTTCATCTTGCAAATTCTCTCCCCGATCTTTGGCCTCTTTTCGCCATTGCATCTGGTCTTGTAAAAAACGATGAAGCTTAACATGATGTTTTCCTAAAATTCCTGATTTATTTAAAATCAATAACTCTTTTAAAACATCTGTAGGTAAAATGAAATTGCGATTGGCTTTTTTCTTCCAACTGGCCTCTACTTCAGCTTTTGTTTGAGGTTCTGCATTGTCAAGATGTCCAAACTCAACGCCTACTTTCTTTTCATATATTCTTTCCAGTATAGAAATGCTAAAGGGAATGTGGTATATCCGCGCCCTTGTCTGGTCCTGTACAACCTTAAAAATAGATCCCAATAAAACTTCCAAACGGATGTTGTGCTTTAAAGCCATTCGCTCAAAATGTTTTTCCATGAATGTTTCATTGGAAAAGCTATTTAAGTTCTCTTGGGTGTAAATATCAAAGGTGATTTCATTAATCGATCTTAGGATACGAATGTTGGTCTGGTTGATCTGTTTGTAGGTTTCTTCAACCGATAGATACGTTTGGGAAATCCAATTCAACAAAGGCACTTTATCCGGGGCTATCCGATGCAGGAATAATTGAATATTGTCTTGAGAAATACGCTCAAGGAACCTGGATCTTGCTATTGTTTTTCGACCCATTGCCTTTATTAAGAATCCCAGTTCTTCCAAATGATTGTCTAAAAGCCTGCGGAATAATTCATTGATATTCGAATACCCTCTCACTTTGAATGATAGAGGAATATACCCTCTTTCTAAAAATATTTTAAAGTCAGATAGGGTAGAGATTGACAGACTATGCAACGCTTTACCTGGTCTGTCCAAAATCTGTTCATCAGTAGAATATGTTGTTTTTTTACCAGGCATTAAACTACGGCGTCTATTCTCATACCTCATTTGAGAAATTGCAGCGGCAGGAAGACGATCCATCGAGAGACCCACTAACAAGTAAATAGGATCAAAGTGAATGGGATCGATAACTTTCGATGAAGCGGAACGCATTAAATATAACAGGAGATTTTCCTTGATTACCAGATTCAGATTTCCTTTTCCCGGAATATAAGTAAGATGCTGTTGAAGTATGTTGATGATACGCTCCCAACTTGCTTTTTCCTTAAGATAAAGTGTTTTCGATGAGGTTAAATAAAGTTCCAGAAGGTCATTGATTCGTAATAAATTGATCAATCTATTTCTGAAGAGCGGATCAGTTGTACTGTGGTTCCATAGACTTGCCAAGCCGCTTCGTTTTTTTTTGAGCACGTATGTACTCAAAATATGCTCTGCAGAGGAAGTAACAGATGGCTGCCACCAAGCCGGTTTCGCTGTCGCGCGAGCAGGTGCCCGAGGAGTTGATCCGCAAGGAGCGTGATATCGCGGCCGCGAAGGCTGCCGAGTCAGGCAAGCCGGCCAACATCGTCGAGAAGATGGTCGAGGGCAGTGTGCAGAAATTCCTCAAGGAGGTGACCTTGCTCGGCCAGCCTTTTGTGAAGGATGACAAACTGACCATCGAAGCTCTGCTCAAGTCGCGTTCAGCTTCGGTCGCCTCTTTTGTGTTGTACGTGGTGGGTGAAGGCATCGAGAAAAAGACCACCGATTTCGCGGCTGAAGTGCAAGCACAGGTCAGCGCTGCTCGCTGAACAACGGGGATTGTCATGGCCGAGACGCCGAAATACAAACGCATCCTGCTCAAGCTATCTGGCGAGGCGCTGATGGGGCAGGACGCGTTTGGTATCAATCGCAATACCATTGATGCCATTGTTGCTGAGGTGGCACAAGCGTCGGCTTTGGGTGTGGAGATGGGCGTGGTGATCGGTGGCGGCAATATTTTCCGGGGTGTCGCCCCCGGTGCCGCCGGCATGGATCGGGCGACCGCTGACTACATGGGCATGCTCGCCACGATCATGAACGCGTTGGCTTTGCAGGATGCCATGCGCCGGGCGGGTATCAATGCCAGGGTGCAAAGCGCGATCAACGTCGAGCAGGTGTGCGAGCCCTATATCCGTGGCAAGGCCATTCGCTATCTCGAAGAGGGCAAGATCGTCATTTTTGCGGCGGGTACGGGCAATCCGTTTTTCACCACCGATACGGCGGCCGCACTGCGCGGTACCGAGATCGGCGCGGAAATGGTACTCAAGGCGACCAAGGTGGATGGCATCTACACCGCGGATCCGAACCTGGATTCGACGGCGAAGCGCTACGAGACGGTATCGTTTGACGAGGTCATCATCAAGAATCTGAAGGTGATGGATGCGACGGCATTTGCACTGTGCCGCGATCAGAAATTGCCGATCACCGTTTTCTCGATCTACAAGCCGGGCGCCATGTGCCGGGTGTTGATGGGTGAAAACGAAGGGACGCGAGTCTATTACTGACTTGTGGCAGCTTAGTAAGAGTGACAGTCAAATTTCACGAGG
>RFVQ01000058.1 GCA_009922495.1 Chitinophagia bacterium | reverse complement strand
TTGGACCCAATGGTGACATCTACATCGCCGATGGGTATGGCGCTCAATTCATTCTTCAATATTCATCCAAGGGAGAGTTCATCCGGAAATTTGGAGGAGATAGTTTCAATGAAAAAACTTTCAAGCAGGCACATGGCGTAACCCTCGATAGCCGAAATCCCAATGACCCTGTATTGATGTGCACCGATCGCATCAAAACCTGTTTCAAGGTTTTCAGTCTGGATGGCACTTATCGATATTCCATTCATACTCCTGGCGCCTATGTCAGCAGGGCGGTATTTGACGGAGAAAATCTGTATTCCGGCGTTTGTTTTTCAGCGCTGAAAAATCATATGCTCACCTACAATGCAGGATTTGTGACGATCCTGGATGGCAACAACAAAGTGGTTTCCAATCCAGGCGGCACCAAGCCCACCTATAAAAATGGCGAGTTGATGCCCATGGTGCAGGCGGAACCGATCTTCAAGCATTGTCATGATGTTTGTGTAGACCCAGACAAAAACCTGATCGTGGCACAATGGAATGCGGGCAATGTATACCCTTATTTTCTGGAAAGAATTTAAAGATCCATTATCGAACAATCTGTTTTCTGAAATTGTCGGTATAAAGTCCCATTTTATCAAAGGGTACTGCTTCAAATCCAGGGATCATGCTGAAAACTTTGGCATCTTTTTTCAATTGAAAATTCTTCTTGGCCTGGTCAACAAATCCTGGATCCTCTTTGGTAACCCAATTGTTCTTCCCTTCCATCTGTGCATATTTTCCACCCAATAGTTGGATGGGATTATCAGGTCCCCCTACAATCAGGTTTCCTTCCAGCAAATTGCCTCTTGCCCTCATCCCCTCCCATTCCTTGTCTGGCTGGATCTCATTGAGATAGGATAGCAGTGATGGATAGCGGGTAGAATATGGAGGGGATTGGAAGTCAATCTCTTTTTCCAGTCTTTTGCGGATAATTCCGTTCTTGCCAAACATCTCTTTTGCCTGTGGTGCAGCCCATGAATAATAATTGGCTGATGTTACGGCAGTATGGGCCAATGGATTGATCACGATATTGTTTTTCATGACAAGATCCCAACCGGTATTGCTGAACAATACACCATGGTCGGTCAGCATGTTGTTGAACACATTGCCAAAAATGGTGATGCCGGTGGAGGAATCATCGCAATAGATGCCCATGTTCATTCTGTTCTTGTTGCCGCAATGGTCAAAGTAGTTGTAACGAATGATATGGCCTCTGTCGCTCGGATTTCTTCCGATATACCATGGGGATGTGTCGTTGGAATTGAGGGTGACATCGTGTATGTAGTTGTATTCAAAAACATGGTCGTTGCCAAATACAAAAATTCCATGCCAGTCGGAGTTGAAGACCTCATTGTGCGCGATCCGGTTGCCAACACCATCCACCCGTATACCCGCCCATGTAAATTTGTTTCTTCTGTTATAATTGGATATCCGGCAGTTTTCAACAAAGCTGTTGCCGGGTGTCAATGTTTTTTTATCGCCCCCACTCAGACAGATGCCGCCACTGCCTGTATTGTATACATCGCAGCTGAGGATACCATTGTCATGTCCGGCCTGTCGGTTCCAGGCAACATGGTTGTACATGTGGTTCTGGTAGCTACCGATCTGTCGCGACTGAGGTTCACCCTTGTAATCGTCCACTGAACTATTTTCATCTGTCAAGCGGGCACCTTGCCCCATGAAGATCCCTGCTGTACCTACATTTCTGATGGTGCATCCCGCGACCAGGGTATAGGTCGTTCTTTCCATGTAAACCCCCAGTCCCCTTCCTGCCTCTATGGTGAAATTTTTGAACTGCAAGTGCGCTACTCCTTCCAGGGCAACAATTGGGTCTTCCAGCATCGATACCTTGATGGAGGCTTCTGCGAGATCAGCTATTGGCCAGTAGTAGAGGATGCCAGTGGACTCATCGAGGTACCATTCACCCGGACTGTCCAGCTCTTCCAACAGGTTCATGACAACATATTCCTGGAAATCCTTTCCATGTCCCACGCCATACAAATGGGGCTTGCCCAATTTTACCTGATGGGTGAGGGTGTCGATGGAAGCAATGGGTGAGTAATCATCTGCAAAGCCATAGTTGAGGGTTCCTTGAATCCAGACATTGGCAATATTGGTCCATTTTTTATGACGGTCATCCGTATAGAGAAAGGTAGCGCCTCTGTTGGATTTGTCGCCGATTCGCGGCACAGATCCGGGATCGATCACTTTTCCGATCTTGACCGCTCCCTTGTTCGGGTAACGGGCCAGTGTCATGGGCTTTCCATCTACAAAGAGCTCAAGGGTGGACGGTATGACGGGAAGTGCATGGCCATATTGTTGATGCTTGCCAAATTGGTGAATGCCTTCTTTGTGCAAATTGATGGAAACAACTTTTTTTCTTGCCTCTTCCGGTATCCTGTCCAGTATTTTTTTGTCGACCACCGGCTTGAATTTTTTCCCTTCGATGGTTTTGCCTCCTGTGATCGATACCCTTTCTCCTTCAGCGGCTGTCCAGGTGACGGGATGATCCTTCCAGCCGCCATCTCGTTGGTCCAACACGAGAGATGCTTGCAGGTCATAACTTCCTTCGTGAAGGATCACCTTGAGATCTTGGGGTTGGTATGGATTTTTATCTTTTCTTGCCCTCAACATTTCCCTTGCCTTTTCCAAGGATGCGACAGGACTTTCCAGGGTTCCAGGGTTTTCATCCTTTCCTTTCTTGGAAACATGAATGCTTTGTGCACTGGATGCCCTGAATTGGGTGAGAGATAAAGCAAGAAAAAGGCAAATGGTATAGACACGCATGCTGAAAATAGTTGCTTGACAAAAGGGGAATTGCTTCAGTAAATTAATGTAAATTGTTGCATCAACCATTCTTGCTTGTACCGACTCCTGCCATATGAATAAAAGGGTCATCTATATTGCTGTCAGTATCGCGCTGATTTTATCCTGCGCGTTGTTTTTTTCTCGATCTCCAATCAAGTTGCCCGAGGAAGTAGCAACTGAATATGCCGGCTTAGAAGAGGACATAGATTTCAACAGGGATGTCAAAAAAATTCTATCGGACAAGTGTTTCACCTGTCATGGTCCTGATGCCAAGAAACAAAAGGCGGATCTTCGTCTCGACCTGGCAGACTTTGCCTATGAGCATGTTTCAGAATCAGGATTGAAAGCAATAAAGCCGGGAAGCATTTCCCGCAGTGAGTTGGTGCGCAGAATCCTGAGTGAAGACCCTGACTATCAGATGCCGACGCCTGAATCGCACTTGACGCTGACGCCAAGAGAAAAAGCCATTTTGATCAAGTGGATCGATGAGGGAGCTGAATACAAGCCTCATTGGGCTTTTGTTGCTCCCCAGAAAGAGAAGGAGCCCGAAGTACAACACGAAGAATGGGTCGGCAACAACATCGATCGTTTTATTGTCAACAAGCTGGAAAAAAAGGGAATGAAACCTGCTCCAGAGGCAGATCGCGCAACCTTGATCCGGCGCCTGAGTTTCGATATCAGGGGCATAGCGCCGAGTCTTCAGGAAGTGGATGCCTTTCTTGCCAGCAAGGATCCCAAAGCCTATGAGAAATTGGTAGAAAGCTTTCTCGCCTCCAAGCATTACGGTGAACGCATGGCCGCGTATTGGCTGGACCTTGCGAGGTTTGCGGATAGCCATGGGTATCTGGACGATAAGCACCATGAGGTCAGTCCCTGGAGGGATTGGGTGGTCAGTGCCTTCAACAGAAACATCCCCTTTGATCAATTCGTTACCTGGCAGATGGCCGGTGATCTCATCCCCAAGGCAACCAAAGAACAGATACTGGCAACAGGTTTCAACAGGATGCACAAACAAAATTCAGAAGCCGGTATCATTGAGGAGGAATTCAGGGTAGAATATGTGGTAGACCGCACCAACACGCTTGGTACTGCCCTGATGGCCATGACCCTGGGTTGTGCCAAGTGCCATGACCACAAATACGATCCCATCAGCCAAAAGGATTATTATTCCCTCTATGCCTTCTTCAACAATACCTTTGAAAAGGGCAGCCCCAATTATGGTGGTCCTGATGTAGTGGCAGGCCCAACCCTTCGCCTCACTTCTGATGCAGATGATAAAAAGATCAGTCTTTTGTCAAAGCAAATAGCCAATCTTGAAAAGATTGAAGCATCAAAGATTAAGGAGCAGACCAAGCAATGGGACATGGCTTCTGAAAAGACCATCGCTGCCAATCTTTCGGGAAAACTGGTTGCCAAACTGGATTTTGACAAGACCAGAAAACAAAAGGACAAGGAATACTTTGTGAATGCAACCGGCAGCAAGCTGGATGCTGTTTTCAGAAAGGCGGAACAGGGGCAAGGTGTTGATGGTAAATCCCTCTTGTACAATGACCAAACCGTTGTTGCTTTTGAGCCTTACAACATTGCCTATTTTGAGCGGTACGATCCTTTTTCCTTCAGCTTCTGGATCAAGGTGCCAGAAAACTATCCACTGGCCACGGTGTTTCATGCAAGCGATCCTCATCGCTATGGCTATCAGGGTTATGATTTGGTGATCAAAGAGAATCGTTTAAACTTCCGGTTGAGCCATGCCTTCCCCCATGATGCTGTCAGTGTATTCGCGAAACAAAAACTTGTTCCCAATCAATGGTATCATGTGGCCATCAGTTATACAGGCAGCAGCAAGGCCAGTGGAGTTGGTATCTACTTGAATGGAAAGCAAGTGGAAACGGAAACGGAATACGACAAATTGTTCAAGAATATTCGCTCCTATCCCAATATCCACAAGACCAGCAGGTACAATGGATTGGTTTTTGGCAAAAGAGACCTGGACAGGAGCATGCCGGGTGGACAGATCGATGAGTTTCATGTTTTCAGCAATGTTTTGTTTCCGGCAGAGGTCCAGCATCTCTATCAAAGAAAATCCTTTGATCCAAGAGGAGAAAAGAAAAAAACCGATTCTACAGCGCTGATGCTCGCGCGCAAAACATTGTGTGATCTATATGATTCCACCAAAGAAGTGATGGTGATGGGAGATCTGCCCAAGCCAAGAAAAGCACATGTTTTGGTCAGGGGAATTTACAGTAGCTATGGTGATCCGGTGGAACCCTCAACTCCTGCTGCCATTCTTCCCTTTGATAAAAATTACCCCAAAAACCGATTGGGGCTTTCCATGTGGTTGTTTGATGAGCGAAATCCACTAACAGCGAGGGTTGCCGTCAATCGCATCTGGCAGTTGATTTTTGGCAAGGGATTGGTTAAAACATCCGATGATTTTGGCAACCAGGGTGAAATACCCCTGCAACAAGATCTGCTGGATCATTTGGCCATTTGGTACAGAGAAAATGGTTGGGATACCAAGGCCTTGATGCGGTACATTTTCACCAGCAATGCATACCGGCAATCCTCCCTCACAGAAGCGAGTATCGAAAAAGAGGATCCCAACAATGAATACTATTCCAGAAATCCCCGTTACCGCTTTCCAGCAGAAATGATTCGTGACAATGCCCTGTCTATCGCAGGATTGCTTTCGCAAAAAATAGGAGGCCCCAGTGTTTACCCCTATCAACCGGAAGGATTGTGGGATGAGTTGAGCGACAAAGGATGGCGTTATCGCTATGTTGTATCGGAGGGAGAAGATCGATTCAGGAAAAGCATTTATACCGTCAGAAAAAGAACCAGTGTGGTGCCCTTCCTGCAGATCTTTGATGCACCTGATCGCTCTGTTTGCACCGTGAAAAGACAAAAATCGAGTTCTCCCATGCAATCCCTGGCAATGCTCAACGATCCACAGATGATCGAGGCGGCCCGCTTTGTAGGATTGAGGATGCTTGAAGAGGGCGGGCAGGATGTTGATCGACAGTTGCTATTTGGCTTCCGGCTCATTACCGGCAGAAAGCCCGGTCCAAAGGAATTAGCGCTCTTGAAAAAAATGCACGAAGCTGAAATGAAAAATTTCAGCCAATTTCCGGACAAGGCGGAAGCATATTTGGGTGTTGGAACCCTGCGTACAGACTATCAAGACCGCAGATCACTGGCTACAATGTCAACGATTGCATTGGCCATCATGAATACGGATGAATACCTGACGCGAAAATGATTGATTATGGAAGAGATCAAGAAAATATTGTTTGAACACCACCGCCGTGATTTTCTCAAGGGCTCCATGTTGGGTTTGGGAGGCATTGCGCTGAACAGCTTGTTGGGGTGTAACAGCAAACCTCATCCTGTTAGCCAGAAGATGATCGAGGAAGAGATCAACAAGCCACTGGTAAACCCTCATTTTTTGCCCAAGACAAAAAGGGTCATTTATCTATTTCAAAGCGGGGGCCCCTCACAAATGGAATTGTTTGATTACAAGCCACATTTGTATGAGATGCATGGCAAAGAAATTCCGGAATCGGTGATCGGCAAAAATCGTATTTCAGGGATGGTGACCAATCAGTATTCTTTTCCATTGGCCATGCCTTCTGCAACTTTCAGTCAATATGGAAGCGCAGGCACCTATCTCTCTGAACACATACCGCATACCGCTTCTATTGTTGATGATCTCTGCATCGTCCGATCCATGTTCACCGAACAGATCAATCATGAACCTGCGGTCATTTTTACACAAACAGGTAATCAGTTGAGCGGAAGGCCTTGCATCGGGTCATGGTTGAGTTATGGACTGGGTAGCTTGAATGACAATTTGCCTTCTTTCATCGTGATGTTGTCAAAGGGCGGTGGGGATCAACCCATCAGCAATGCTGCCTGGAGCAGTGGATTTTTGCCTTCCCATCACCAGGGGGTGCAATTCATGTCCGGCAAAGATCCAGTGGCTTATTTGAACAGTCCTGCTGGTGTGGAGCGAATGGACAGGCGACGTGCCCTGGATTTTATCAAAGGTTTCAACGAATTACAAAATGAAACCTGGCATGATCCTGAAATAGAAAGCCAGATCAACCAATATGAGATGGCCTATCGCATGCAAATGGCCATTCCGGAGATAACAGACCTGTCCAATGAGCCTCAGCACATTCTCGATATGTACGGCCCTGATGTATTGGTACCGGGTACTTTTGCGCACAATTGTATTCTCGCTCGCCGATTGGCAGAAAAAGATGTGAGGTTTGTGCAACTTTATCATTTGGGATGGGATCACCATGGGGCCATTGCTTCGGGTATCCGGAGGGCCACCAAACAAACGGATCAGGCTTCTGCAGCTTTGGTGAAAGATCTCAAGCAACGGGGATTGTTGGATGATACCTTGGTGGTTTGGGGTGGAGAATTCGGAAGGACCAGTTTCTCACAGGGAGTGTTGACACCTGAAGGCTTCGGAAGAGACCATCATCCTGGCTGCTATTCGATATGGATGGCTGGTGGAGGGGTCAAACCAGGCTTGGTCTATGGTGAAACAGATGACTTTGCACACAATGTCGTCAAAGACAAAGTACATGTCCACGATTTTCAGGCAACACTGCTGCATCTGATGGGCATTGACCATGAAAAATTTATCTACAAATCACAGGGCAGGAGATACAGACTGACAGATGTTTCCGGCCATGTTGTTCATGACCTGATCGCATGACAAATATCGTTGATTACATTGGCCGACTTCATACGGTTGTATTGCATTTGCCCATTGGCATATTTGTGCTGGGCTTCATCCTGCAATACCTGACGCCAAAGAAATTCACTGTTCATGAGCAACTGCTCAGTGTTGTTTTCATCACAGGATGGATTACCGCTGTCATTTCATGGATACTGGGTTGGATGCTTTCCTTGTCCGGCGACTATGGAGCAAATGCAATAGCCTGGCACAAATGGTCTGCACTTTTTTTTGTGATGGTTTCGGGTGCATTGATGATCTATTATTTGCGCAGAAAAAAGCAGGTCTGGATGAAAACGCTTTACCATGCGTTGTTCGGTTTGACAATGATTTCCATGACAATGGCTGGACATTTTGGGGGAGAACTCACCCACGGGGAAGGGTTTCTTACCAGTGAGAGCCATGACAGCCGATCCAATGATTTTTCGGGAAAAAATACACAAAAAGAAAAACCATCGAACTCCAATAAAGAGAATGCATCTCAGGATGCAGGTGTTAACAAAGTGGCTGCTTCAAGCTTGCCTACCGTCAAGCCTGCTGATTCAGCTTCCATTGAATCTCTGAAGAAAAAAGGCTTTCTGATTCGCCCTGTTTCCATGGAAACAGGATTCATCGAAGTCAGTTCCATCAACATGTCGTCACTCAATGATGAAATGATTGCTTCATTGAAGCCACTCGTCAACAACATCCTATGGATCCGACTCAGTGGAGAACAGGTTACAGACAAGGGCCTGTCAATTTTATCTGAAATGAAGAATATCAGGCGCATTGATATCCGGAATACCAATGCCACTGATCATTTGCTGGCAACCTTCAAGTCGCTAGACCAATTGGAGTACCTAAATCTGGTAGGCACAGCAATTACGGAATACCAAGGTGACCGTTTCCGGTATTGAAGCATTTCAGAAAAACCGACCGGATGTAAAGATTGTTGTCGGACAAGAACAATAGATCTTGTTCAATTACCAACCCATGATTAATTTGGTTGGGTAAACTTCAGAACATTTTCTTGTATGTTCCATTAATATCCTGCCGATCCAGTCCAGTCAGGATCTGCTGCCCCAATCCATTGACCCGAAGGAAGCCGCTGTATGGCATGAACCCTTCCAAATTGTGCTGGCTGCTTGATTTCTGTATATAAAATCTGCTTTTTTTGAAAGGATTGCAATGTGGTAGATTCTTTCCAATAGACCCGATCATGATTTTCAATTTGGACACGATCTCCAAGATGGTATATACGGGCTGCTGCGATAGCATGTTCCAATGACATTTTCTGATCAATGAACCTGCTGATGACCTGCACGACAGCAGGAACGATACGCGCTCCACCTGCTGCGCCGAGTGCCAAAATCGGTATGCCGTTTTTCAGTACCAATACAGGCGCGATATGAGAAGAAGCTCTTTCACCGGCTTTCATGCTCCCTAAGTAGGGCCCCATGGTTGTGGCCAGCATGTATCCATTTTCAGAGGCTACTTTTGAGCCCATGATGGGTCCTAGTGATTGCGTTACGCTGACAATGTTTCCCTCACCGTCACTTGCCACGAGATGAGTAGTGTGACCGTTTCTGGCATCTTCTGGTTTGCTAACAATGGTTGTTGAAGAATCTCTCCAACGACCAAGCGCGTATGATCTTTCTACCAGCAAGTCCTCATTGGTCTTCAGGAACTTGCGGTCTTCATATGCTTTTTTGTGTGCATTGGCATGGTGCATGAGAAATTCAAATTCCGTTGCGGTTGACAGGTTTTCTTGTTCCAATAAATGCAGCATCTCAATGGCTATGGCACCATAGGATGGCATGCCAAGCGCCATGATTTCAAATCCCCGGTAATTTCCTTTGAGTATTTTTCCTTCCTGAGCTTCATACCGCTGCATGTCTTCAAAACGCAAAGACCCTCCTCCCAAACTGATTTGCGCTGTCAGGTTTTGGGCCAGTTTACCCTTGTAGAAAGAATGGCCATTGTCTCTGGCAATCTTTTTCAGCGTATGGGCCAATGCTGCTTGTTTGAAAAGAGATCCATTGGTCGGTGTAGTATCTTTTACCAAAAAAACCTCACGGGTTGTTGCATATTTTTTCAGTTCACTCAACACACTGTTGAATCGCAGCGATTCTTCTTTCAGGATGGGGAAACCATTTTTCGCAGTTTGAATGGCGGGGGCCATTACTTGTTTTAAGGGGAGCATGCCATATTTTGTATGCAGCTCAAGTATGCCCTTGACCATTCCCGGAACTCCTATGGTTCCAAACCCGTTCTCCTCTTCCTTGGCTTTGGGCTTGTATTGCATGGGTACCTGCGTAGTGGCATCTACACCACCGATTTCACCATTGGCTTTTTGGAAAATTGCCTGAAGTCGACCGCCGATACCACTCATGGTGGGTTCAACAACTGCCAGCATGAAGGATGAGGCCGTTATGGCATCAAATGCATTGCCTCCCTGCTTCAGTATGTCCATGCCTGCTTTCGTAGCCAAGGGGTGGGCACTTGCAACCATGTATTGGGCTGTATCTGTTTTTTGTTGAGCCTTCAGGTGATTATTCGGCTGAATAATTAAACTCAAGAAGGCGATACAATTAAGAATAGCAATTCCTGGTATTTTCATGATACATCTTATTATTTTCGCGAACTCTATTTTAAATTAAAACGAACAAAATTCAACTTAGTTGAGTCACTGTTGTTATGAGGACAACGTTAACCAAAACTGAACAGAAATTTATGAAAAATTCTTTACTGGCAGGTCTGGGAGTATTCATCCTATTCTCGCTATTGATTCCTTTGGCTTCCAATGCTCAATCCCTTAACATCTCGGGAAAAGTATTGAATGCCAAGGACAACTCCCCTCTGGAAAATATTTCCATTAAAATACAGGGAGCCAAAAAAGGAACCACCTCTAAAAGTGATGGAAGCTTTTCCATCAAAATCAACAAGGGGCAAAATCTTGAGTTTTCCAGTGTAAACATGATCTCCAAGACAATTAAAAATGCTGATGGCAGGGGGGATTTAATTGTTATCATGGAAGAAGCCGAAAATAATTTGTCTGAGGTTGTAGTAGTGGCATACGGAAACCAGAAGCGCAGTTCATTCACAGGATCTGTAGGAACAGTGAAAGCTGCCACTATTGAAAGTGCTCCCAATGCTTCTGTTCAGGAATCTCTTCAAGGCAATGTAGCCGGTTTGCAATCCACCAATGGATCCGGCCAGCCAGGGGGCGTTCCCAATATCAGAATACGGGGCATTGGTTCCATCAATGCAAATGCAGCACCGCTATATGTAATCGATGGCATACCGGTTGTCAGTGGTGATATTTCGGGATTGAACAGCAATACCATCGCCGGACTCAATGCCAATGATATACAGAGCCTAACGGTTTTAAAAGATGCATCCGCAACATCTTTGTATGGATCCAGGGCTGCCAATGGCGTCATCCTCATCACTACCAAAACTGGTAAAGCGGGTAAGTCAAAAGTTAATTTTACCTACCAGCAGGGATTCAACAATTACACCATCCGTGACGAACAAAAAACACTGAATACAGAAGAGTATCTGCAGTATTATAAAGAAGGATGGATCAATGCAGGAGGCTCCCTCAATTCTTATGATTCCCTGCTGATTGCCAATGGGGTAAGGAAAACCATCAATACAGACTGGTTTAACCAGGTATTGCGTCAGGGTAAATATTCCCAGTATAATCTGAACATTTCAGGAGGCAATGAGAAAAATACCTATTTCATTTCCGGCAGTTACTACAATTCCGATGCACCGCAGCGGGGTGTAGATTATGACAAAGCTACCTACCGTTTGAATTTGACTTCTCAGGTCACCAATCGATGGAGTGTGAAAGGTGGTTTTTCAGGAAGTTTTCAACGGTCTTCCAATTTCCTTGGCGGAAGTTTCTTCGCCAATCCGATTCGCGCCATGTATCGATTGGTGCCATGGTTACCTGTTTATAAAACTGATGGAAAAACATATGAGCTGGGCTACAACAGTGGCTATAATCCAGTAGCTGTGATTGAAACCACTAAGCGAAATGCCAAAACCTATAACATCAGTGCCAATGCCAATACGCAATACAAAATCATGGATGGATTGACCTATGAAGGCAGTTTTGCATTGGATTTCAATCATGCTTACAGAAGTATATTTTATGACCCAAGAGTGGGAAATGCCAATGTTGCCATTGGAGGTTCCATTGAAAATTATTCCCAGGACATCACCAACTGGATTGCAACGAACATCTTGCGGTATAAAAAGGAATTCAAGGGCGAACATACACTTGAGGCATTTGCAGGATATGAGGCACAAAGCAGGGGAGACATTGACATGACAGTAAGGGTCAATGGAATTGCACCTGGAACATCCACGCCTGCAGGTGGTTCACAGCCGGACCTCACAACGGGAACCGGAACTGGAAACACACTGGTAAGTAAGTTTTTCAATACCAACTATTCCTGGAAGGATAAATATTTCCTGACCGGTTCAGTACGTCAGGATGCTTCGTCTCGATTCGCCAAGAATTTTCAATCAGCTGTTTTTTGGTCAGCCGGTGGAGGTTGGAACATTTCCAACGAAAACTTCTTTAAACTCAATTGGGTCAGTGAATTAAAATTGAGAGGCAGCTATGGGTACACCGGTAACCAAGGCATTGATAACTTTGAGTCACAAGGACTCTACACAGCAGGCTCAGATTATAATTTAACTTCCGGTCTGACCTTGAGTCAGCTGGCAAACGATAACCTTACCTGGGAAAAGAACATCCCACTGGATCTGGGCCTTGACTTTTCTTTCTTGAAAGGAAGGGTTAGTGGATCGATCGATTGGTATTCCCGCATTACCAGTAACCTATTGGTCAGTCAGTCCATTCCCAGTGTAAATGGTGTTACCAGTATTACCGTGAACAATGGTGCCATGCAAAACCGCGGAATAGAACTTTCCTTGTCTACGGTTAACATTGCACCCCAAAATGCCAAAGGTTTCAAATGGGTGACAGACTTTAACATCACCCGTAACCGTAACAAGATCACGCAAATCGACTC
>RFVQ01000057.1 GCA_009922495.1 Chitinophagia bacterium | reverse complement strand
AATGGGTAAAAAAGGGAGAGTGGGTGGTGATAGACGGATCCATGAAGATGTGGAAAATTAAGCAGCTCCAAAAAGCGGCACAAGGGCTACATTTGCGCTTTCATTCGCTCAGGGATGAAGGACCCATTTCGATTGCCTGCCATCTGGATTCCCATAACCGATAAACCCACCTGCTATGCAGAAAAAAATTAAATCCGCCCTGATCTCTGTTTTCTATAAAGACGGTCTTGAACCGTTGGTGAGACTCCTCAGTGACAATGGTGTTACCATCTACAGCACAGGGGGCACACAACAGTTCATTGAGCAATTGGGTCTCGAATGCATTCCAGTAGAGTCAGTAACGGACTATCCCTCCATTTTGGGCGGAAGAGTGAAAACATTGCATCCCAAAGTTTTTGGAGGTATTCTGGGCAGAAGAGCGGTAGAACAGGATCTTCAGGAAATGAAGGCTTATGAAATTCCTGAGATAGACCTGGTGGTGGTAGACCTCTATCCCTTTGAAGAAACTGTAGCACAGACCAGTGAAGAAAAACTGATCATTGAAAAAATCGACATAGGAGGCCCCTCCATGATCCGTGCAGCAGCCAAGAATTTTAGCGATCTCCTAGTGATTGCCTCCAAAGCAGACTATGCACCGGCCATTGAAATGCTTTCAGCCCAATCCTGTTCTACAACCCTTGAACAAAGAAAAGCCTATGCGGCCAAAGCCTTTCTGATCGTTGGACATTATGATGCTGCCATTGCAGCCTATTTCAACCCGGAAAAAGACCAACATTTCATTCATAGTGTGGGCAATCCTCAGATCATGCGCTATGGTGAAAATCCTCATCAAAAAGGAATTTTCTTTGGCAAGCTGCATGAACTCTTTGATCAACTGCATGGCAAAGAATTGTCCTACAACAATCTCGTTGACGTGGATGCCGCTGTCCAGTTGATTGCAGAGTTTTCCGGAGAAGAAGATACCAGTTTTGCGATCATCAAGCATACGAATGTTTGTGGCATGGCCAGCAGAAAAACTACCGCTGAAGCCTGGAAGCTAGCCTTGGCAGGTGATCCTGAAAGCGCATTCGGCGGCGTATTGGTCACCAATGGAACCCTTGACAAAGAAACTGCTGAACAGATCAATGAAATATTCTTTGAAGTACTCATAGCGCCGGCATTTGACGAAGATGCCCTTGAGATCCTGAAGACAAAAAAGAACAGAATATTACTCGTGCAAAAAAACCAGCAACTTGCTGCCCAACAATTCAAATCCCTGCTCAATGGTGTACTCATGCAGGAAACCGATCAGGGCAATTTTGAGAAATGGGATGAACAAGGCGGAAGGACCTCTTCAGCGACAGAAAAGGAAGACCTCATCTTTGCCAACAAAGTATGCAAACATTTGAAATCGAATGCGATTGCATTGGCCAAGAACAAACAACTGCTGGGCAAAGGATGCGGACAAACTTCCAGGATTGATTCATTGAGGCATTCCATCGAAAAAGCCCATCAATTCAACTTCGATCTCAAAGGTGCCGTGCTGGCCAGTGACGCTTTCTTCCCCTTTGATGATTGTGTAAGAATGGCACACGAAGAAGGGATTGAGGCTTTTGTTCAACCTGGCGGATCCATACGAGACAAGGATTCCATTGACTACTGTAAGCAACATGGACTGGCCATGGTCATGACGGGACTTAGACACTTCCGTCATTAATCCTTTACTACCTACCATGTCGATCAGGGTATTGAGGGTTCTTCGGGTAATGATCCAACGAAGGGAATCTTCCAGGCGAAAAAGAAAAAAATCCAAACGGGCAAAGGCCATGATCGCTGTTGGACTGGTCTGCATTCTTTGGGGAACCACCTGGATGGCATCCAAAGTAGGCGTCAAACACATGCCCGCATTGCAGCTTTCCGGACTTCGGCATTTGATTGGCGGTGGCATGTATGTTCTCTATTTTGGTCTGTTTCGAAAGATGTGGCCTCAAAGAGACCAGGTTTGGCAGATCATCTGGATGTCGATCATCATGTTCGTCCTGAGCAATGGACTCAGTGTGCTATCCATTGTTTACATGCCAAGTGGACTGGGAGCGGTGGTGGGCGCCATTACACCCATCTGGGTGGTTCTTTTCAGCTACCTGCTTTTTAGAAACATCAAGTTCAAAAAACAGACGATCATCGGTATCCTGCTGGGTTTTTTGGGGGTGGTGATCACCTTTTATGATTTTGTAGAAAACATCCTCAACAGTGATTTTTCTTGGGGGATTTTTTATGGTGTAATTGCCAGCATGACATGGGCATTGGCAACCTTGCTCACGGTCAAGCATGCCAAAAAAATGGATCCTTATTTTTCCCTGGGCTGGCAGATGTTTGTAAGTGGTCTAATCCTGAACATCTACTCCTATGCTTCCGGATCATTTGTTTCTTATGCTCAGTTGCCAGCAGATGCATGGCTGTCCATTTTCTATCTTGTATTGATTGGATCGGTCATAGCATTTGGTGCCTATATCTACGCCCTGAAAAGACTGCCCGCAACCCTTGTTTCCATTCACTCCTATGTAAACCCGATCGTTGCTGTATTGCTGGGTGACTGGCTGATGCATGAACCCCTTACACCCTTTGTGGTCATGGGGACCCTGGTGACACTGCTGGGTGTTTACCTGGTGAACAGAAGTTTTAAAAGAAGGATAACATTCCGAAACTGAAAGATCAGGCTTTCTCTGCTTCCATCTTTTCTTTCCAAAGTTGGTTAAATGATTTTTCAGGAAACTGAAGATCTGCCCTGGTATTGGTCCATCCTTTGAACATCCGGTTGACCATCCAATTTTTTATTTTGGCATTGCCCAGGTTCATGACGGCTCTGTGCAACATTCCCTGTTGCCAGGCAGCCCATGCGATCTTTTCCAACATTTCACCTCGCCCTGTTCGAACAGCCTCTCTTCTGTTGTGCAAGAGCAGTTCATGCAGGTTGATCTTAACAGCGCATACCTCGGTGCAATTGCCACACAAGGAAGAAGCATGACTCAGGTGCTTCCATTCACCCATGTCTTTTAAATTGGGGGTAATAACACTGCCAATGGGGCCGCTGTAAGTGGTTTCATAGCTATGGCCTCCGATGTTCTTGTAAACTGGACATGCATTGAGACAGGCACCACAGCGGATGCAGTAGAGACTCTCTCGGGCCACAGGATCCTGCATGACGTTTGTCCTGCCATTGTCCAACAGGATCACATACATTTCATCGGGACCATTTTCCTCACGGCTTTGCTTGGGGCCGCTGATGATGGAGTTGTATACTGTAAGCTGCTGACCCGTTCCAAAAGTAGAAAGCAATGGCCAGAACAAAGCCAGGTCTTGGAGTGATGGAATGACTTTTTCAATACCTGTGATCACAATATGTGTCTTGGGCCATGATGCGCTCAACCTTGCATTCCCTTCGTTTTCAGTAACAGCGATGCTACCTGTTTCTGAAATGATGAAGTTGGCTCCTGTGACACCAATTTCAGCGTCCGTATATTTCTTTCTGAGCTTTTCCCTGGCAACCAGGGTCATTTCTTCAGGACTAAGGTCAAGGGGAGTATCCAGGTGCTCATGAAATACGCGTGCTACATCTTCCTTGCTCTTGTGCATGGCCGGTGTCACAATATGATAGGGAGGTTCGTTGTCCAGCTGTTGGATGTATTCACCCAAATCTGTTTCAACACTTTCAATCCCATGTTTTTCCATAAAATCATTCAGGTGGATCTCCTCTGTCACCATGCTCTTGCTCTTCACCAGCGTCTTACAACCTTTCTCTCTGCAGATCTTGAGGATTGCTTCACAGGCCTGATCAGCATTTTCTGCCCAGATGACCTTTCCACCCCTGGCGATAAATTGCTTTTCAAATCGCTCCAACTGAACGTCCAATGTTTCCAGCGCCTTCCATTTGATCGATTTGGCTTTTTCACGGGCAAATTCCAGGTCAGAAAACTGCTTCTTACCCAGGGGCACTACCGCATTGTACTTGCTGATATTATAGTTGATCGTTTTACGGTGCAACATGTCAGCAGCTTTGAAGCTGCTCTTTTCCTTAAAAGACGCAGAAAATTTGGTCATGAGTTTTCTTCTTCTTTGGATTGTTTATCAAAATAATTTTGTGCCACCTGATCCAAAACTTCATAGAAATCTTCCCCATAAGCCCTAACCAGTGGTTCTTTGAGAAATTTGTAAACCGGTACTTTTAATTCTTTTCCCAGGCTGCAAGCCGGACTGCACATGTCTTCCCTGGGTTCATAATTGAGCAGCTCCTGATCTGAATATCTGCTTTTACTGCGTTTGATGGGATACAAATGGCAAGAGATCGGTTTTTTCCACTTGATTTTTTTCTCATTATAGGCTGCTTCGAAGGCACATTTGATGATTCCTTTTTCATCGTGAAAGCCATAAGCACATATTTCTCCATTGATGGTGGGTGTCACCCAACCAAACGCTTTGTCATATCGATACATCCCGTTTTTCTCTACCTCATCAATCCCTTCTTTTTTCATCCAGGGTTTGACGATTTCATAGGCTTGGTGAACCTCATCCAATTCTTCATCCAAAAGAGGCGCTCCGGCATCCCCATCTTCACAACATCCACCCTTGCATTTGGAGAGATTGCAAACAAATTGCGACTCAACAATATCGTCGCTAAGCATGATTTTATCTATAACGATCAAGCGATTGGTTTTTACAAAAATAACATTAAAACCAGGCCTGATGACAGAATCACTGCACAAGTTTCCTACAGACTCATCATTTCCTTGAAGCGGACAGCCTGTCGCCTTGAAACTTCGATCTTCTCACCCCCTTTGATCTCCAACAACAAGCCACCATTGAAAAAGGGCTCAACCCTTTCAATCATCCGCAGGTTGACAATATGCTTTCTGTTGGCCCTGAAAAAGGTCTTTGGGTCCAATCTTTCTTCCAATGCATTCAATGATTTTAGGATCAGGGGTTTGTTGGTGCCAAAAAACACCCTGGCATAGTTACCGACCGATTCAAACAACCTGATATCTGCCAATTTCACGAACCAGCATTTTTCTCCGTCTTTTACAAAGACTTGGTCAGCTTCCGTCAGCGATCCTCTCAACTCTACTTTTGTATCCCCCAAAAGAGACTCCCTGTCTTCTTGCATCATCAATTTTTGGATGGCATCCGACAATCGTTGTGGATCGATGGGCTTTAAAAGGTAATCCATTGCATTGACCTCGAATGCTTTGATGGCATACTCATCATGGGCAGTTGTAAAAATCACTTCGGGTGCTTTGTCCAGCTCTTGTAGCAGGTCAAATCCGGTTTTGGCAGGCATTTGTATGTCCAGAAAAATGACATCCGGAGAAAGTTCCTGGATCAATTTCAGGGCTTCATCAGCATGGGCAGCTTCTGCCAGTACTTCTACTTCCGGGTGGGCACTCAGGAGCTTTCTCAGTTCATTTCGGGCCAGTCGTTCATCATCGATGATCAATGCAGTTTTTTTCATAATCGGGAATTCAAATGAGCGATATTTCAACTTTGGCTTCCACCATTGCATCGGTCAACTGATGAATGGAAAAGCTTGCCTTGTTACCAAAGATCAGGTTAAGCCTGCTGGAGGTACTGTGTAACCCAAATCCTTCTTGTATCGGGGACGTCTGTAACTTACCTGTATTCACCACTTTTAGGATCAATTTTTCTTCCCTTTCCGTTGCTGATATGATGATTTCTCCAGGTCCAACTGATTTCCCGATGCCATGCTTGATGGCATTCTCGACCAGCATTTGCAGCATCATGGGGGGAACTGCATCGTCCAGTGTTTCGTCTTCAATTTCATAGGTCAATTTCAATCGATCCTCAAACCGAATCAGCTCAAGATCAAGATAATCTTTGACGATGTTCATTTCCTTTTCAAGGGTGATGGTTTCCTGCTGATCGGAGAACATGCTCGAACGCAGAATATTGCTGAGGGCCGTGACTGCCTGTCTTGCGCGGGTTGGATCTTCATCAATGAGGGCCCTGATGCTATTCAAGGCATTGAAGATGAAGTGGGGATTGATATGGGATTTGATGGTTTTGAGCTCAAGGGATTTGATCAATGCTTCCAGTTTTAGTTTGTCCAACTGGTTTTTCCTGGATTGCTCCACATAGTGATAGATGAAATAGATGCAATTCCAGATAAATAAATACACAAATGCGGTGAAGACATTACTGGTCATTTTCTGGAGCAGGCCCAACTTCAACTCTTCCTTGTACTCCAGCTTTGCAAGCACACTGATATAGGTCTCAAGGGCCCCGACTACAAATGCAAAAAGGATGGAAAACAAAATGAATCCAAGAAACTGCCAATTGGTATTGCGCTCCAGGAGCTTTACAGCCCGGATGGACATACGCATCAGGTGAGTAAAAATCACCCCTACTACAATGTAAATTGCCAATCGGCCGATAAACTGTCGGTCGAAAAGGCTATAGCTGAAAGCAAAGAAAATGTTGATTCCAGTGAAGAGTCCCCAACCCAACAACTGGAAAAGCCAGTATTTGGGTATTTGATTCAAGATATTCCTCATGATGGCCCAAAACTATGGCTTGGGTTCCAATGAAAAACCAAAAATTAGACCAAAGGCTGGAAACAAGGCTTATCGGTTGCCATTTTCTGCCCTATTGCATAATAAACCGTTAAAAATCTTCGTTCTAATTCTTCATTCATCCAACTCCCATGAATACCTATGCCAAGACAAGGAAGTGTTTCATCATCCCCATACTGGCTGTTTTTCTGGCCTTGGGAAATTCCTCCCAGGCGCAGGGAAGGGTGGTTATCAATGAGTTCATGGCATGGCCCGGTGAAGCTTGCGCCGTTACAGCAGAATTCATCGAATTGAAAAACCTAGGGCCTGGTCCAGTGAATATTGGTTGTTACGTCATTACGGATGGAGATTTTTCCATCACCATTCCCGCCAATACCATTCTCCAACCTGACTCATTTTACGTGTTAGGCGGACAAAACATCATCAATGCTCCTTGTGCCAACATCAACAAAAATGTAACCGTTCACCTCAACTGGAATACCTGTGGCTGTACAAGTGGCCCTATTCCCACCACAAACGATGGATTCATGACGGATGGTGGATCCGCTGGCGAACAACTGGTCCTATTCAATGCCGCTGGTATCGTCATAGATGCAGTTGTCAGAAAAATAGAAAGTCTTGAAAGCGCCAATACCATCACCACCGCTGCTGCAGGAGGGTGCAGTCCATTTACATTTGATCTGGACAACCTGACGATTAAGTACGAAGAGATCGGTGAATCCCAAGGCAGGGGCAACAGCTTTGCCAGAATCGTTGATGGTGACTGCAAATGGGAGAAGGAATCTTGGCAAAATGCTGGAGAAACCAACAAAAACAATGGTGCAACTTCTACCCTATCCATGACCATGCTCACTACCCTGAATGTCAATTGTGTCACAGGCAATGCTGTCTTTACCGTTACAAGTCCCTCCCCTGCAACCTATTTTCCGATGACCTATACATTGGGGTATGATAACAACCAAGATGGACAGTTCAGCTCCCAAGATATATATGCCAATGGAACAGATAGTACCTCTCCTGGTGTGGAATTGAGCAATCTCTCCCTAGGCAAATACAATATCGTCATCGAACCTGTTGCAGGCTGTAACCAGCAGTTCTTCACCTTTGAGCTTGGCCCCTGCGCTACCATGGATATCAAACTAAAAGAATTCATTGGACAAAATATAGGTAAATACAACCGCTTCCATATTGTGCTTGAAACTGACAACGACATGAAATTGTTGCAACTGGAGTCCAGTTTAGATGGGAGCAACTTCCTGAAATCCTCAAGTCTGCCCTTTGAGAAAAGAAAGGGACTTCAGTCTATTCAATTCCACCAGGAATCCGGCGGAAACCAGTTCTTTAGATTGGCCATGACGGATATCAATGGCAAAGTTCAATATTCTAACATTCTGCACTTGGTGAATACAACCGGAGACAATGGTATAAAAATTGCTCCCAATACCTTCCATGATTTTCTGGGTATCAGCGAATACGGCAACAGAGAAGATGTATTGGAGGTGAAAATCTTGTCAACTGCCGGTCAACTCTTGATCCATGAAAAGTTGGCACTGAAAACAGGTCAAAATAATTACAGGCTCATTACCACAAAACTGCCCAAGGGTATCTACATTGTACAACTGAAAAAACAAGTCAGTGGTGAAAGCCAGATCAGCAGGATCATCAAAAACTGATGTTTGAAAGAATATTGGTGTTTTCAGGGGCCTGCGGGGCCTCTTTTGTTTTTGTTGCAGGGGGATGGATTTTGATTAACTTTATGTCCCAATTGTTCCCCTAACTCCGAACAAATTGACGCTCGTTTTGTTTTGAAAATCATAAACCAGCATTGTAGCATGCAAATCGAACCCGGCGCTTTGTTAAAAAAGATTGATAGTCCTGATGATCTGAAAAAAATCGAAAAGGAACAACTGCACCAGGTATGCCAGGAGCTTAGGCAGTATATCATCGATGTGGTGAGCATTCATGGAGGACATTTCGCGGCCAGTTTGGGTGTGGTAGAGCTTTCGGTTGCCCTTCATTATGTATACAATACTCCTTATGACCAGTTGGTTTGGGATGTCGGACACCAGGCCTATGGACACAAGATCCTAACCGGTCGAAGGGATAATTTTCATACCAACAGAAAATACGGCGGACTGAGTGGATTTCCCAAGAGAAGCGAAAGCATATATGATACTTTTGGCGTTGGCCACTCTTCAACGTCCATTTCAGCTGCCTTGGGTATGGCGATTGCCGCCAAATACAATGGCGAAGAAGATAAAAAATCTGTCGCCATCATCGGAGACGGTTCCATGACTGCGGGCATGGCCTTCGAAGCCATGAACCATGCCGGTGTGGCTGATGCCGATATGCTGGTCATCCTGAATGACAACAACATGAGCATTGATCCCAATGTGGGAGCCCTCAAAGAATACCTGACCGATATCGCTACCTCACACACTTATAACAAACTGAAAGATGATATCTGGAAGACCCTGGGCAAACTGCCGCTGGGTGCCAATTTTTCCAGGGAGATGGCCAGCAAACTGGAGCACTCCATCAAAGGATTCATCAACAAAAGGAGCAATCTTTTTGAATCGATGAAAATGCGCTATTTCGGTCCCATTGACGGTCACAACATTACCAAGTTGGTGGATACCCTTAAGGATCTGCGTGAGATCCCGGGGCCGAAATTATTGCACATCATCACCACGAAAGGAAAAGGATATGCCCTGGCAGAAAAAGATCAGACCAAATGGCATGCGCCTGGCTTGTTCGATAAGGTGACAGGAGAGATCTTCAAAAAAACCTATGATACTCCACAGCCTCCCAAGTACCAGGATGTTTTTGGAAGGACGATGATAGAACTGGCGAAGGAAAACCCAAAAATATTTGGAATTACTCCCGCCATGCCCTCTGGGTCTTCCCTCAAATTCATGATGGATGAAATGCCAGGAAGGGCCATCGATGTAGGTATTTGTGAGCAACATGCGGTTACCTTGAGTGCAGGCATGGCAACACAGGGCATGAAGGTTTTTTGCAATATTTATTCGTCTTTCATGCAAAGGGCCTACGACCAGGTTGTACATGATGTGGCCATACAAAAACTGCCAGTTGTTTTTTGTCTTGACAGAGGAGGATTGGTGGGAGATGATGGCCCCACCCATCATGGTGTTTACGACATAGCCTACATGCGCTGTATCCCCAATATGATTGTATCTGCCCCCATGAATGAGGCGGAACTGAGGGATCTGATGTATACTTCCCAACTTCCCAGTACTGAACTCCCCTTTGTTATTCGCTATCCTAGGGGTGAGGGGGTCATGCCGGAATGGAAAACAGAGATGAAGGCCATTGCCATTGGTAAGGGAAGAAAATTAAAGGATGGAAAGGATGTTGCCATCCTCAGTTTTGGCCACCCTGGAAATTTTGCTGCCGCTGCCATCAGAAATCTAAAATCAGAAGGAATCGATCCTGCCCATTATGATCTGAGGTTTGCCAAACCACTTGATGAAGAGATGCTTCATGAAGTTTTCCAACGTTATTCAAAAGTTATAACGGTTGAAGATGGAACCGTGGTAGGAGGTGTAGGTTCAGCCATTTTGGAATTCATGGCAGCACATCATTACAAAGCGGAAGTGAAAATACTCGGCATACCAGACCGGATAGTAGAGCATGGTTCACAAAAAGAGTTGCACAAGGAATGTGGTTATGATGCAGAAGCCATTGCCAAGGCAGTTCGAGAAATGGTAGGTGCCGCTGTTACTATCCTTCAATGATCGTAACGATGGGGTCTTCGGGACGGCTCTCGTTGTATTCAACGATAAAATTATTTCTTCCTTCACCGATGATGATGGACATATAATTTTGTTGCACCAGTTCCAACACGGTAAGGAAAAGGAAAATGGCATGAAGCCTGTCTTCACACACATCAAATATTTTCTCAAAAGACATGGTCTTTTCCGTTGAGCAAACTTTGAGTACATGTTCCCTGCTTTCTTCCATGGTATAGTTGTACCGATACACCACGTGCTGAGGCTTGTTCTGCCGATCATGCAGTTTTTGCATCACCCTTTCAAATACCTTCATCAGCTTGAAAAGCGAGATGGATTGTATTTCCGTTCCTTCTGATGCCTCTTCACCTACAGCATGTAAATCCTGCTGCAAATTCCCGCGCTTGACCATGAACATGCGTTGCTGTTCCAATTCTGCAAGCTTGAGAGAAGCTTCCTTGAATTTTTTGTATTCCAGGATTTTATCGATCAGCTCTTTTCTGGGATCGATCTCATTGCCCTGCTCATCCAATTCTTTTCTAGGCAAAAGCATTTTGGCCTTGATCCTCATCAAAGTAGAAATAAACAAGATGAATTCACTGCTCAACTCAATATTGTCTTGCTCTGATTGCTTGATAAAAGCAAGAAAATCATCAATGATATTTTTGATGGGGATATTGTAAATGTCAAGCTCATCTCTTTCGATGAAGAAAAGAAGAAGGTCAAAAGGACCTTCGAACTGAGGCAACCTGATCTGATAGGAAGCAGTATTCAAACCAATTCAATTTTTGTAGGATGACGACAAATATACTCATTTTTACGACCTTTGCTTTCCTCAATAAAAGCCAATTCCATGAAATGGATACTGTATTTTCTTCTTTGCCTCATATGGGGCAGTTCCTTTATCTTGATGAAAGAGGGACTTGAAGCGATCAATCCCTATCATTTGGCATTGATCAGGATCATAAGTGCCGGTACCATCATGCTCCCACTGGCATTTCAGGCCTACCGAAAAGTACCCAGAAACATGATCATACCCATCATTTTATCGGGATTTCTCGGGACTTTTATTCCTTCTTTTTGCTTTACCCTTGCTCAAACCAAGGTGGACAGTTCCCTTGCGGGCATCATGAATTCTCTCACACCGATATTTACCGTTGCCATCGGAGCGGTTTTCTTCCAACTAAAGATCAGTTCCCTGAAATGGATGGGGATGTTCCTGGGATTTGCAGGCATGATGATCCTGGTTTTGGGAAATACCGGATCCATTAACACTGAACACATCAGCTATAGCCTTTTCATCATTCTTGCTACCATCTGTTACGGCTTGAACGTGAATGTGATTACCCGTTTTGTAAAAGATGCAGCCCCCATGCATGTTGCTGCCATTGCCTTCACCTCCCTCATCATACCAGGGCTGATCATACTTGCTGCAACAGGATTTTTTTCAGCCCCTCAACTGATCAACGGAAACTGGAACAGTGGCATCCTGGCAGCAGCCACCTTGGGAATCGTGAATACAGGACTGGCATCTGTAATTTTCTATCTGTTGGTCAAGAAAGCGGGACCCGTATTTTCTTCAACAGTAACCTACGGCATACCTTTTATCGCCATTGGATGGGGTATTCTGGACAAAGAACCTATCACTGTTTACCAGGTGATGGCCATGCTGATCATCCTCGTTGGCGTAAGACTAGCAAACAAGGAATGATCAACCCCTTTGCCTTGTATTTTTGAAAAAAGAAACGGGGATGTTACACTGACATGATCTCTTTTTCTTTGGCAGCCAGGTGTTTGTCGACCAAAGCGATAAATTTATTGGTCAGTTCCTGAATTTCTTTTTCAGCATCTTGAGCAATGTCCTCGCTCAATCCATTTTTCTGCAGCTTTTTCACCTGTTCGATCGCATCACGCCTGATGTTGCGGATGGCAACTTTGGAAGATTCCCCTTCACCCTGTACCCTTTTTACGATCTCTCTTCTTCTTTCCTCCGTTAAGGGTGGAAGGAATATCCTGATGATCGCTCCATCATTTTGTGGGGTTACACCCAGATTGGCTGCAATGATGGATCGTTCGATGGGCTGAAGCATGTTTTTTTCCCATGGCTGGATGGTAAGCGTTCTAGCATCCGCTACGGATATATTTCCCACCTGAGCAATGGGAGTAGGTGAACCATAATAATCCACTACCAAACCGTCAAACATCTGGGGGTTTGCCCTACCTGCTCTCATTTTACTCAATTCCACTTCAAGGTGTGCAATTGCCTTTTCCATTGAGCTGGAGGCATCATCGATGTGCATGTTTAGTTCCTCAGACATAAATAAGATTTAGGATAGCAAAGCTAACAAATGAATAGAAAAGATCAATTATTTAATCTAGTTCTCAATTGTTGATCTCTGGATCAGAGACAGAAACCCTGGTAAAGAACCTACTTGTCTTCTTGTTATGACCAGCTGGCATTTTGGGGGCTCCTGTGTATGTCGACCGCTTCTTGCCTGACCAAGTTGTATATGAGATCATTGCAGTA
>RFVQ01000056.1 GCA_009922495.1 Chitinophagia bacterium | reverse complement strand
CTTCAGGTACTGGCAAGGATGGAGAATACAGAAATGGCAGCTGGTATTCTCCATTCCCTCAATGATCTCTATAACAGGATTGGCGCTCAGGAAGCCTCTTACAAAGAAATCGAAAACATGGTCCGCAACAAGGAGAAGCTCTTGTTGAGCACCCCAGCCATCCAGCCGATCAGCAACCGGAACCTCAACCGATTGGCATCGGGATTTGGGTATAGAATTGACCCTCTGTATAAAACAGTCAAATTTCACCCGGGGCTTGACTTTTCCGCCTCCAGCGGTACCCCCATTTATGCCACCGCGGATGGAACGGTCGAAACAGCCAGTAATCTTGGCAATGGATATGGTAATCATGTGGTGGTCAATCACGGTTATTCTTATCGTACTTTATATGGACACATGTCGCGTATCAAGGCCAGAAGAGGGCAACGGGTCAAAAGAGGGGAAGTCATTGGCTATGTGGGCAGTACCGGTAAATCCACAGGACCACATTTGCATTATGAAGTTTTCAAAGGCAGGAAAAGATTGGACCCTATTTACTTTTTTTACAATGACCTGAGCCCGGAACAATACCAGCGCATCCTCAAACTGGCTGCCTCCAAAAACCAGTCCTTCGACTAATCTCCCATTGTGCATAACTCCCTCTTGCCTGTTTTCATTTAGCCTTTAATTTCGCTACATGATGCAACTCGATCTTTTTGGTGGTGAACCGGTGAAGCAGGAATCCAATCCACTTCCCAAGAAAAAACCATACAAGATTGCGCCACCTGTGGCAGTAACAGAAGAACCCCCAGCGCCCCAACCGTCCCCGCCACCCCAAGCTTCTGTTGAGGCAAAAGAAGAAATAGTTATAGAGGAACTCGCCACTCCAGCATCTTCCGAGGACCTTTCCATTCCCACTGATGAAGTTTTAAATGAAAAGCTTTATTACCCGATCAGTGAAGTAGCCAACATGTTCAAGGTGAATATCTCTTTGTTGCGTTTTTGGGAAAAGGAATTTGATATCCTGAAACCCAGAAAAAACAGAAAGGGTGACCGACTTTTTAGGCCCGAAGACATCCGAAACCTGAAGATGATCCATTTTCTACTGAAAGAAAAAGGATATACCATCAAAGGAGCAAAAGCCTTTATCAAGAAAGGGAAAAAAGCAGATGTCAAATTTGAGGCCATAGAAAGCCTGAAGAAACTGAGGTCGATGCTAATCGAACTGAAATCAGGATTGATCTGACACGATCCCATACAGGCGATCTCTCCCCGCCAAACCGATGCCCTTTTCTTCCAGATATTCCAATATGCTAAAATTAATTTTTTGCTTCAGTTGATGAAAGGCCTCTATGGAGATAGGGTCTGTAAAATACTCTACGTATAATTGATAGGCATCTGCCTTTATATCCTGAAGCAGCACTGTCCTTTCCTGGAGCTCCTTCATCTGCAGCAATTCATTGATCGCATGCACAGCCTCGTGGATCTTTGCTACAGGTGTCTTCAGCGATAACTGCAGCATCAGCTCTCCCCTTCTTTTGTTTCGCTGGCTAATATTGTCAACAATACCATCCACCATCTGCTTGTTCGGAATGGTTACATAGGTCTTTTCAGTGGTGCGTATCCTTGTGCTGCGCAATCCAATCTTTTCAACTGTGCCATTGACCTGTTGCACTTTTAAAAGATCTCCAACCATGAAAGGCCTGTCGAAAAAAATGATAAAAGAGGCTATCAGGTTTTCAAGACTCTCTTTGGCCGCCAATGCAATGGCAGCACCCACGATGCTGAGTCCTGCCAGCAACTTGGTGATGTCTTGGTTGAATACATACCTGATCATGACCAGAATACAAATGATGATCAAGATTACCTTCAAGAATTCTCTGAAGAAAATGATCAACTGATCATCTGTTACATCATCCGTTTCACTGGCCCTTTTTTCCAGTACCACTGCGAGGTAATCAATGACCCTCAGCAGCGTATGGAAGAAGAAAAATATCAACAACCCCGTACCCACTCTTTCAAGCATCAGGTCTGAGGAAATTCTCAAAACTTTGAAGCGGAATTCATCCGGAAACTGGAGACTGCCAATGGCCAGATAAGCGGCCAGCATGACGATGAAATTCTCCAATGGTGCCAATACCAAGTCAAAAAACTCTTGCTCATTGATTCGCCTTCCCATTTTTCTGAAAGCGATGAACACCAACCTTGTGAAATTCTTACTGGCTCTTTTCTTCAAAACAAGGACCAGCAGAATGAATCCAACGACCCAGAGATAGTCACTGACGGGATTGTCTAGCACGATGGTTTTCAAAAATGTTTTCATTTCAATTGTTTTTCCAATCATAGAACCGGATGCCTGTTGCATCCAGGGTCATCACTGATCTTGGCGTAAAATAGACAATGGGGCTATTCTTGATATTTTCCGGCAGATCTGATTCCTTCCAATCCATCATATCCGGGGCATAGAGAACGAGTTTCCCGTTTTTAATTCCCGCCATATTTTTTCCAAGCGGCTGTACCGCCTTCCAGTCCAACAAAGCTATTTTCTTTTTCAGCCCCCCGTAGTAATCAAAAATGAAAAGTCCTTTTTGTGGATCGTACAAATAAAGGAGTCCCCCCAGGTCAAACAAAGTATTCGGAGCAATGGCCTCACCAAGGACGATCCTGAGATCAGCGGTCTCAAAAATCAAGGAGCCGTCTTCATTGAGTTTTTTCACCTTGCTGTCCTGCTCATCAAAAATCCAGATACTGTTATCGTATCCCAAAGCAGCCAAGCTGGCCTGAAACGCATTTGCCTTTCTGAGATCGATCTTGTTGACAACCTGCATCAGCCTGTCCAATACCAACAATGTTCGGTACTCTTTGAAATACAAGAGTGTCCTTAGCGCATTGCCCGGTGACACGGAATGCAACCTTCCATATCGTCTCACATCATTGAAGACACCCATTGAATCGTGGGTGGCATTGTACTTTTTGAGTTGGCCACGCTCTGTAAGGGCAAAAATATTACCAAGCGCATCTGGTTTAAAATAACTGAACTTCCCGGTTATGGAATCTGTTGGCTTCCACCCAGCGCTTGTTTGGGCGCTGACCTTCAGCAAACCCAAAAGCAAACAAATGGCCAGCAGAATTTCCCTCATGCTTCATGTTTTAAGGAGAGCGTCACTCCATCATAAACAGCATAAGAATTGTACCGAAGCCAATCCCCCAAATTCAGGTAATGGCTCTTATCCGTCAATTGAAATGCTATCGGCAAATGGCGGTGTCCAAAAATAAAATAATGGTATTCTTTTTCTTGGAGCACTGACCTGCAATATTGGATCAGCCATTCTTTGTCCTCCCCCAAGAATTTTTCATCGCTACCTCCGGTCACGGAGCGGCTGGTTTTGCTTGAGTAGGAAGCGAGGGAGATGCCAAAATAAGGAGGGATCAATCCAAATAAAAATTGGCAGAACGGATTCCTGAAAATCCTTTTGAGGAATTTATAGCCATGGTCGCCAGGTCCCAGCCCATCTCCATGTCCAATCAAAAACTTCTTTCCATTGAAATCATATTCCCGGGGTTCATAAAAAACGGGGATGTTCAATTCCTTTTCAAAGTAACCAGACATCCACATGTCATGGTTTCCCACAAAAAAATGTACCGGTATGCCATTATCCGTGAATTCAGCGAGTTTGCCAAGAATGCGAACAAAGCCTTTGGGAACTACTTTTCTGTATTCGAACCAGAAATCAAAGAGATCACCCACGATGAAAAGCATGGCAGCATCCTGGCGGATCTTGTCAAGAAAAGCAACAATCTTTTTTTCCCTTTGGAGACTGGAAGCATGATCCGGAACACCGAGATGAAAATCTGAGAGAAAATAAATGCTTTTACCTGATTCAACTTGCATGATCAAATATAATCAGTATTCAGGAACGCTGTTCACCTACTTGTCGAGCATGAAGCAGTATACCTCTTTGGGGCCATGGACTCCCACTACCAATGTTTTTTCAATATCAGCTGTTCTGCTTGGCCCAGTGGCAAAACTGATCATGCTTGGCAGGTTGTCGCCATACTTTTTCTGTAAAAACTGGATGGCATCTTTTACTTCATATACCACCTGGCTTGTCTTGGCTATGCAAATATGAACGGGTGCATACACTGAGGTGGTTCTTCCCGATGATTCCACGCTGCTCAAAACAAAAGATCCTGTCCGGGCCACGAGTACTTCACATTTGGTGATGGCTGCATCGGCATCAGCGAGTGCTTTATCAGTGAAGCCCTGAAATCCAAAAGAACGGATAGCGGTTTGCATGTTCTCATCAGAACAATAAACATCCGACCAACCTTTTTCGACAACCAATGCCTGCAGCTGGTTCACCAAGTCTTCCTCACTGTCGCAAAATGAAAATTTACCCAGCAAGGAAGTGAATTTTTCTGCAAACAAAACCGATAGATCTGCAGTACCCGGTTCAAAATTGAAATCAATTTTTTCATGTTTGGGGAATGGCTGCTCACTCGGCTGCGTCAAGGCCATGCGGATATTCTTGAGGATGGCTTCCTTTGCGCTGGATGATTCCATTTCTATTCAGGTTTCGTTCCTTCTTCTGTTTTTTCTTCAGATGGGGCTGATGGCTTTTCTTCAACAACAACAGCATCTTCTGCAAAGATCTTCTTTTCTCCGTAAGGTCTTTTGCCGATCAGGTCTTCTACATCCTGTTGGTGCAGTACTTCGCGGTTGAGCAAAGCCAATGCAATCTTTTCCACTTCTTCTTTTCTATCTGTCAGCAAAGCCAGTGTTCTTTGATAGGCATCATCCACCAGCTTTCTTACTTCATCATCGATGAGTTTTCCGGTCTCTTCGCTGTAAGGCTTGGTGAAAGTATTCTCCTGTTGCGGATCATAGAAACTGATATTGCCTACTTTCTCACTCATGCCATATACAGTCACCATCGCATAAGACATTTTGGTTACCTGCTGAAGGTCATTTTGAGCACCCGTTGAGATCTTGCCAAAGAAAATCTCTTCACTCGCCCTGCCGCCCAATGTCATGCACATTTGGTCGATAAGTTGTTCTGTATTGTACAGGTACTGTTCCTTGGGCGTGTATTGCGCATATCCCAGGGCAGCTACTCCACGGGGAACAATGGTAACTTTCAACAAGGGATAAGCATGTTCGAGGAACCAACCGCAGACCGCATGTCCTGCTTCGTGATAGGCAATGATTTTTTTCTCTTCAGGCAGGATGATCTTGTTCTTCTTTTCCAGTCCGCCGATGACCCTGTCAATTGCATCCTGGAAATCATCCATCTCCACCATTTCCTTACCCTTTCTGGCAGCGATCAGGGCTGCCTCGTTGCAGACATTGGCAATGTCAGCTCCTGCAAATCCGGGAGTCTGCTCTGCCAGTTTGTGAATATCCAGTTTTTGTGAATGCTTGATGGGGGTAAGGTGTACATGAAAGATGGCTTCACGCCCTTTGACATCCGGCTTGTCGATGCTGATCTGGCGATCAAAACGACCGGGTCTCAACAAGGCGCTATCCAACACATCCGGTCTGTTGGTGGCTGCCAGGATGATGATGCCACTGTCACCACCAAATCCATCCATTTCCACCAGCAATTGGTTGAGGGTATTCTCCCTTTCGTCATTGCTCATCATCATGTTCTTACCACGGGCACGACCAATGGCATCGATCTCGTCAATGAAGATGATACAGGGAGCTTTTTCCCTTGCCTGCTTGAAGAGGTCACGCACACGGCTGGCACCTACGCCCACAAATAGCTCAACGAAATCAGAACCTGACATCGAGAAGAAAGGAACCTGGGCTTCTCCTGCCATGGCCTTGGCCAACAGGGTCTTGCCTGTTCCGGGAGGACCTACCAGCAAAGCTCCTTTGGGAATCTTGCCGCCAAGGGCTGTATATTTCTTGGGGTTCTTGAGAAAATCCACGATCTCCATCACCTCTTGCTTGGCCTCATCCAATCCGGCCACGTCGGTGAACGTAATATTTACTTTTGTTCCCTTGTCAAACAACTGGGCTTTTGATTTGCCAATGTTGAAGATACCACCGCCTCCGCCACCACTGGCTCCGCCACCCATCTTGCGCATCATGAGCACAAAAAGCAGACCGAACATCAGCAACGGAAACAGGAACTGGAGCAAGGGACCAAAAAATTCAGGATCGCTGACCGGATCAACTGGAACTGGTGCTACTTGCGGATGCTCGGCAAAATATTTATCAAGGTTTTCCTGGTAGTCATCCACCTTGGAATAACTGAATTGAAAATGCGGACCCTTTGATTGTTTGGCATAGACCAGCTTGTCGCCCAGCAATTCCTGGTAAGCAGGTTTTGACAGACTATCCTTTTTGATGTAGACCCTCACTACGCCCTTGTTCTTCACCGGTTCTATCTTGGTAACATCATTCTGAGAAAGCATTTTTTGCTTGAACTCCAGCTCTGTGATGTTGCGGGCATCAGGGCTCACTCCGCGCAAAACCTGATAGCCGATGAGTCCCACTGCAGCGATCACATAAATCCAGTAAAAACTGAATTTGGGGGTTTTGGGCAATGGGTTGTTCCCTCCACCTTCTTTGTTTCTTCTGAAGGGTGTAAATCGTTTGTCGTTGCTGTTATCTTCCTGGTGCATATAATATGTTGAATCTTTTTATTTCTTTTTTCGGGTAGCGGCTTTCTTCTTAACGGGTATTTCTTCTGTATACTCTTCCATTTCTGCATCACCATCTCCCCACATTTCCTCCAATCGGTAGAATTTGCGGGTCTCTGACAAGAAAACATGCACCACCACATTAACATAGTCTACCAGAATCCATTGGGCTGCAGCATGTCCTTCGTGTCGGTAAGGGATCTCTCCCAACTCTTTTTTCACCTGAACTTCCACCCAGTCGGCAATGGCCTTCACCTGAACGGTTGAGGAAGCCTCGCAAACAATGAAAAAGTCCGATACTGCCTCGGGTATCTTCCTCAGGTCAAGCGATATGATGTTTTCCCCCTTCCTGTCTTGAATCGCATTGATGATAACCTTCAATATCTTGCTGCTTCTGGTAAGTCGGCTGACTTTCTTCGGTGCAGTTACCCCTGCTGTTGTAGATGACAAATGCTATTGGTTTTAGTGTTCCTTATTATCTTGCTCAAAATTACGGATTATTTCAATCCTTTGAGGATGACTCCATGACCGGTATACCCTTTGTCATATTGCCTGTAACCGATAGTACCAATAACCATGCCATGAACGAGGTCAGAACCGGTACAGTGACGGACGGTTCGGCATTCTTTGCCTTGGAGCAAACCCATGGAAAGGGACAGCGGGGAAAATCCTGGGGAAGCGCTGCAGCCCAAAACATCATGATCTCGGTTGTTTGGGATACCAGTGGATTCAACCTGCAAAGGCCTTTCCAACTTTCTGCTCTGGTTGCATTGGCCTGTCGGGATGTATTTTCCCGTTATGCCGTAGAGGGAGTATCCATCAAATGGCCGAACGACATCTATTGGAATGACAGAAAGGCAGGTGGCATCCTGATAGAAAACATCATCCGCAACGAACAATGGGAAAAATCCATCATCGGCATTGGACTCAACATCAACCAGACTGTTTTTCCGCCCATGGAAAGAAAAGCCGTTTCGTTGAAACAGATCACCGGAAAAGACTTTGATCCCGTTATGCTGGCAAAAGAACTTTGTGGGGATCTTGACAGGTGGCGAAGCATTTTTGAAAAGAATGGTTTTCATCCTCTACTGGAAAGCTACAACCTTCATTTGTTCGCTCGTGGAAAGGCGATGAAATTCAGAAAGGGAAATATCCTTCTGCAGGCCAGGGTAGATGGGGTGGATGAAAACGGCTCTTTGCTGGTGACCCACGCACATGCCGATAGCTGGAATCATGGCATGGTGGACTGGTTGTTATAGTCCAAAGCCTGCCGCTATTTCATCAGCATGCTCCTTTACCTTGGGCTTTTCGATGATCTTGACAATCTTGCCTGTTTCATCGATCAGGAAAGTGGTGCGCAAGACCCCCATGTATTTTCTACCATACATGGATTTCTCTGCCCAAAGTCCGTATTTCTCAATCACTTTGCGATCCGTATCCGCAATGATGCGAAAAGGCAGCTTGTGTTTGCCAATGAATTTGAGGTGAGAGCTGGTATCATCAGGACTAACGCCTACGACCTCGATGCCTTTTTTGGCCAGCATCTTAAAACCATCGCGAAGATTACAGGCCTGCACGGTACAGGTGCTGGTATCGTCTTTGGGATAAAAATAAAGGGCTAATTTTTTCCCTTTGAAATCAGCCAACGCAATTTTTTGTCCGTCCTGGTCAACCCCTGAAAAAGATGGGGCCTTTTTTCCTGCTGTCAGTTCCATTTGTCAGATTCTTTTGATGTTCCATTCCCGGATGGTTTGGTTTCCGGCTTCATCATAAACAACGACTGAGAGTTTATGTTCACCAACAGGCAAATGTTCATCCACTGTGTAGACAAATCGATTGCCAACCGGAACGAACATCAGCCATTGGTTTCCGGCAAAACCGTTGAATTCACGGATGAAACGATTGTTGTCTGCCACATCGATCAAAATCCTGCTGCCAGCTCTGACGATCAATCCATTGCCAAAGGAAGCAGATACCTTGGGGGGATCAAGATCTTCCAACAATTGAAAAAATCCAAGATCCCTGAATTGGGCGGAGAACCATCCTCTCTCCTGCACTGCTTTTTTCAATTCAATCTTCCCCCTGTAATTCCTTTTGATCACGACCCTGTCTTCATTGATCAGCCCCATGCTTCTGTTGGGGCGCAAGCGAAGGGTAAAATAGTTGTGTACGGGAATAAAGTCGGGATAGGTTTGGTAAACGGGACTCAACTCCGCCAATCCATTGGCATAAAGTGATTTCCAGCCAAATAAGAATCCATCGTAAAATGTTTTTTCACTGAATACAAACTGAACATCTGCATCCTCCATGACATTGTAATGGTTGGGCATGATCCGGTTGGATGACTCTTCAGCAGGGTTGGCCAAAAAACCTGGCTTCTGTTGAACATCGAAACTCAAGTAAGATTTGTTTCCATGGGCATCGGCCACTTGTAGTTCATAGGTTTTTGCCTCTAAAGGAACATCGAAGTGATCATGGTTACTGCTTTTTTGATAATGCCCCAGATCATAGGATTTGGGAGGAAAAAGCATTTGCAAATAGGGGCCTCCTTTCATCCGGTACACATGATCGATATGGCCATTGAGGTACCGTGTTTTGTCGTATCCGATATCATTCATGAAAAATCCCGTGATCGGTTTGCCCTCTTTGAAAAGTGCTGCACTGTAGATTCCATTGGGATTGGGGATTCCGGTCATGCGATCGGTTGCCTGAATTGCCAAAAAAGCATTTTTGAAAGGCAGTTGTACCAGTGCTGCGGGCCTATACTTTCCTTCTTTTTTGACAAGCGGCACCAAGATGGGTTGCTGCTCATAGACAGATTTGTCGCGGTCATAAAATGCGAGCCGATAAAGGTCTGGTGGTGTGACATCCGTTAGGGACAGGTCATACAAAAGGGGGTTGATGCAGTTTTCCGTTCGGGTATCCCTGATTTCAAAATGAACATGCGGTCCCTGAGAAGCACCTGTATTGCCACTGTATCCAATCAGCTGTCCCTTTTTCACCGGTATCAGGCTCTCAGGAACATTGACATCAATTTTCCAGGTCTTTTGTTCATATTGCTTTTCTTTCAAATAGGTTTCTGCTGCCGGAATAAACCGGTTCATGTGCGCATACAGCGTAGTGGTGCCATTGGGATGATTGAGATAGATGGCCCTTCCAAAACCGCCAGTCTCGATCTTCATCCGGGCGATGTATCCGTCTGCAGGGGCCAGTACGGGGAGATTTTCCCTTCCTTCGGTGGAAAGATCAAGGCCCATGTGAAAATGATTGGGCCTCATTTCACCAAAATTGGCATTCAGTCGCGCTGGAACATTCAAAGGATACCGGAAATAAGTGGCTCCACCTGGTACCTGTGCCTTGAGCACACTGTTGACGAGCAACAAGCTGCAAATCAAAATCATGCCTTTCATGCCGCAAAGCTAGAAGAGAAATCACCTATTCTCACTTAAAAAAATCCCCAATTCACCCCCTATTAGATTTTTTTTAAAAAAATTGAGTTGGCGATACAACATATTCAGTACAATAGTTGTCTATATATAGGATTTAGCATAATGAAAAAGATATTACAAAAAATTGTGATTGTTTGGGCTTCTGTAGCCGCCTTGGTTGGATTTCAGAAAAAAGAATCCAAAGAGGGGCTCAATGACGCTGTTCGTTTACCGGATTTGAGCGAAAAAAATGTAGTGGAGGACTATGAAATGGCCGCCTACCACCAACAAGCCTGATTTGTTCACCAAGTTTCAACAGATTTTCCCTGAATGCCAGAATTGACCAATATTTCCTTCGGAAAGTTGAGGTCAACCATTACCTTTGCAACCCGGGTAGAACCCGGTTTTTTTATGCCCGCAACCCAATAAACCCAGGAAAAGATCATGCCACAAGACAAGTCGATCCGCTCAGTACTCATCATTGGTTCAGGACCCATCATCATTGGTCAAGCATGCGAGTTTGATTATTCCGGCACACAGGCTGCCAGAAGCCTTCGTGAAGAAGGGGTGAAAGTCATTTTGATCAATTCCAATCCTGCGACGATCATGACCGACCCCATGATGGCTGACAGGGTTTATCTGCTGCCATTGACAGCGGAGAGCATTGAACAGATTCTCAAAGAAAATGATATTGATGCTGTCCTTCCTACCATGGGTGGACAAACAGCTTTGAACCTGGCAAAGGAAGCGGAAGAGTTGGGTATCTGGGAGAAATACAACGTAAAACTGATTGGTGTTGACATCAAGGCAATCGATAAGGCGGAAGACAGGGAAAAATTCAGGCAATGGATGATCCAAATGGGCATCCAGGTGGCCCCTGCAAAAACGGCCAATTCATTCCTGGAGGGCAAAGAATTTGCCCAAGAGATCGGGTTTCCATTGGTGATCAGACCTTCCTTCACCCTCGGCGGAACCGGAGGCGGATTTGTACACAGCAAGGAATACCTGGACGAAGCCTTGAACAGGGGTCTCTCCGCATCACCCATCCACGAAGTATTGGTGGAGAAGGCGGTCCTGGGATGGAAAGAATACGAACTTGAATTACTGCGAGACAAAAACGACAATGTTGCCATCATCTGTACAGTAGAGAATTTCGATCCCATGGGCGTGCATACCGGTGACTCCATCACGGTAGCACCCGCCATGACCCTTAGTGATACAGCCTTTCAATTGATGCGGAACACTGCCATCAGGATGATGCGCGACCTGGGAAATTTTGCCGGTGGTTGCAACGTACAGTTTGCGCTCAATCCGGAAACCGAAGAGATCATCGCCATCGAGATCAACCCCCGCGTGAGCCGCTCCTCAGCCCTTGCATCCAAAGCAACGGGATATCCCATTGCCAAAATCGCTGCCAAGCTGGCCCTGGGCTTTACGCTTGATGAACTGAAGAACCAGATCACCAAAACAACCTCTGCTTACTTTGAACCGGCACTGGATTATGTGATTGTGAAGGTTCCCCGCTGGAATTTTGACAAGTTCAAGGGCGCCAACGATACACTCGGACTGCAGATGAAATCTGTTGGTGAGGTGATGTCCATCGGAAGAAGTTTCACCGAAGCCATCCAGAAAGCCTGTCAGAGCCTGGAGAACAATGCAGTGGGACTTGGATACTACGGCAAAAGCCTGATGCATGCTGATGAGATCGTGGAATACCTCAAAACACCCAAGTGGGACAGGATCTTCCGCATCAAGGATGCCCTGATGATGGGCATCAGTGTAAAAACCATCTGCCAGGCTACGCGCATAGACAGGTGGTTCATCTATGAGATCCAAAAGATCGTGGACATTGAAAAAGAAATTGCCAAATACAGATTTGATACCCTTCCCATCGATTTGATCAAAAAGGCCAAACACCATGGCTTCAGCGATGAACAGATTTGCCGCATCATGCAGGATGGCAATGAAGATGCCCTCTATGAGAAAAGGAAAGCTGCCGGCATCAGGAGGGTATACAAAATGGTGGATACCTGCTCTGCAGAATTCGAAGCCAAGACTCCTTATTTCTACAGCAGCTTTGAAAACAATGGCACCAATGAGAGCAAAGTAAGCGACAGGAAAAAAATCATCGTACTCGGATCAGGCCCCAACCGCATCGGACAGGGCATTGAGTTTGATTACTGCTGTGTGCACGGACTGCTCGCCATCAAGGAATGTGGTTATGAAGCCATCATGGTCAACTGTAATCCAGAAACCGTGTCTACGGACTTCGACATGGCAGATAAACTTTACTTTGAACTGCACAAGAAAGGGATCAAGATCATCGGTACTTCCTTTGACAACATGGACATTGCAGAGGATCGTGGCAGGTTCAGTGATATGCTGAAGGAGTTGGGCATCCCCTATCCGCAATATGGAACTGCCTACACAGTAGATGATGCAGTGGAAGTGGCCAAGGAAGTGGGCTATCCTGTGTTGGTTAGACCTTCCTATGTATTGGGGGGACAAAGAATGAGGATCGTGATCAATGACGAGGAATTGGAATCTGCAGTGGTGAGCCTGTTGAAACACTTGCCCGATAACAAAATACTGATCGACCATTTCCTCGACAGATGCCAGGAGGCAGAAATTGATGGCATTTTTGACGGAGAGAACTTCCATGTCATGGGCGTCATGGAACACATAGAACCGGCAGGTATTCACAGTGGTGACAGTAACGCGGTGCTTCCTGCCTTCAATTTGACGCCACTGGAAGTCACCACCATGGAATTTTATGCTGAAA
>RFVQ01000055.1 GCA_009922495.1 Chitinophagia bacterium | reverse complement strand
GAAGAGGTCATTATCCTGACGATGGCAGCATATGGCTTGAAAGGTGAGCGGAGTGCCGGTGAAACAGGAGTATGGCTTGATCCGGAAAACAAAATGAAGGCCCGAAAGATCTGTGCGATGGGGGTCAGGTGCAGCCGTTGGGTAACGATGCACGGATTTGCCCTGAATGTTAATACGGATCTTGCCTATTTTACCATGATTGTTCCCTGTGGCATAGCCGACAAACAAGTCACTTCTCTTCAAAAAGAATTGGGGCGGGAATTGGACATGGAAGAAGTAAAAGAGAAGATAAGGGCCAATTTTTGCAAGGTATTTGAAGCGGAACTTATCTACCCTCAGGAGGGATGAAGAAACGGTTTTTTTCTTTTAAATGTTCTCCATCAAAGAGGTCAAACCTGAACCAACCGCTTTGGTAGAAGTTGGAACGGTCAACAATCAAATGTCTTTCTTTGATGTTTCTCATTTTGAATAGAAGGGTGCCATCCTCCTTGAATATATGCAAATGATAATGTCTTTTTTCTGCTTCGGGTAACAACAAGACCAGGTTCCCTTCTTCATTGCTGAATATGAATGCGGAAGGCTGGAATACGGATACGAATTCAGGATTTTCGATCTTCAAGGAAGCATTGGTTTTGTCTTTTGTTTCCTTCTCGCTCTTTCTACCGATAGATTCAATAAGGGCAACTCTTTTTTCTGGATCAACATTCCCCAATGCCATTGTTTTTTCTGGATCAACATTCCCCAATGTCATTGTTTTTTCTGCATCAACATTTCCCAATGGAATTGTTTTTCCTGCATTGAGCGTGGGGTCAGCTTCTTTGCTCGCATTGATTGAGTTGCTTGTATGGCTGGTCTTGCTTGTCTGGTTTTCAGGGGCCAGGTGCAGTGGTTTTTTTGCGGCCGTAAAGGTGTAGCGCCCCCCAGGTTGGACATAGAAGATCCTGTAAAACATGTTGGAGCTTCCTCCTTTTTTGTCTACATACCCATTGGATACTGCAGTGGGATCTGGCATGGACATGATGGAACGAAATGCAGTGGAAGAATCGGTTGATCGTTGAATGATCAATTGTGTTAGCTCCGGATAAGGATTGTTCCATCCGATGATAACCCATCCATTCCTCTCTATCAGCGAAAATTTGGGCAGGCTATCGTTCTGGGCCTGAAGTCGCATGTTGGGCGCAGACAATAGGAGTAAGATGAGCAATAAAAAGGATAGTGGATTTCTGACCATCGGTGCAAAGTTAATCGTTGAAGCCAAAACAAAGTTCGTTATGGCTAAGTGACCGGTTTCCTTGGAGACCACCACTGTGTATCAACAGTATTTTTGAGCCAGGAGGAAACTGATTTTCCGAGAGCATTTGTGCAAAGGCAAAGATGAGCTTTCCTGTATAGACGAAATCTGTAGGGATGCCGTGTTTTTTATAAAAATCATTCATGGTGTCAAAAAGAGTTTGGTTCTTTTTGGCATATCCGCCCATATGAAAGCGATCTTCTATGGTGTATTTTTTTTGTCTTTCTGTTTCAGTAAGCAGTGCTTTGATCTCGTCGCCTATGCTGAAATTGTTTTTGAGGACGGACACCAAGAGAATTTCCTGGGTTGGCAATGCTCCTGATACAAGGCCTGCTCCCATTGTACCTGTGCCACAAGCTGCCACGATGAAACGATATTCGCTTGTACCAGGCAAAGCCATGATCGAGGCAGCGCCTTCCGCTCCTGTCCTACCATAGCCCCCTTGGGGGATGACCACCGCATCAGGATTTTCAGCCGCTAGTTTTGGCAGGTTCAATTTTTCAAATGATGCGGGATCCATGAACCTCAATTCCATCCCCATGTCCTGACAATCCTGTAGTGTGGGACTGAGTTTATCAGGAACGAAGCCCCTGATGAGCGCTGTGGACAACATCCCTTTTTGTTTGGCTGCAAATGCGGTAGCATGCAGGTGGTTGGAAAAGGGGCCTCCAACCGTGATGAGTTTTGAGAGTCCCAGCTCTTCTGCCCTTTTCAAATAAAGGCTCAATTTGAAGATCTTGTTTCCGGAAACGATGGGATGGGTTTTGTCCAGCCGAAGCATGCCCACTTCCACATCCTTTTCACTGTAAATTGGATCAATGATTTTTTCTATGAGTATATTTTCATGCATCTGGTCAAAGTTCGCATTTTGAAACGAAGGGTTTATCGGTTAATTTTGCAGCAGAATCAATTAACATGAAACCAACTTTGATGATTTTGGCCGCAGGCATGGCTTCCCGATATGGCGGAATGAAACAGATCGAGTCATTCGGACCGGACGGGGAAACCATCATGGATTACTCCATCTATGATGCCATCCGATCCGGATTTGGGAAAGTTGTTTTTATCATCAGAGAAGAGTTTGCAGAACAATTCAAATCAATTTTTGAACCCAAACTGAGCGGTAAGATTGAAACGGTATATGTATACCAGCATTTGGATGCACATTTGGGGGGATATGAAAGGTCTGCTGCCAGGACAAAGCCCTGGGGAACTGCCCACGCTGTATTGTGTGGAGCAGAAGCCATCAAGGAACCCTTTGCAGTGATCAATGCCGATGATTTTTATGGAAGAGATGCCTTTGTCAAGGCGCATGATTTCCTGGTGGGCCAATGCGGCCATGATAAATATGCCATCGTCGGCTATCATCTTCGCCAGACACTCTCTGATCACGGTACTGTCAACAGGGGAGTTTGTAAAGTAGATGGGGAAGGCAATCTTGTGGAGGTGACAGAACGCTTGAATATTGCTGTGCAGAACGGGTTGGTTACCTGTGATGACGGACTCACCCCAGTCAATATTGACATTGATACCATTGTTTCCATGAACTTTTGGTGCTTTGATGCTTCCGTGTTCAACTATACTGAAAAATTATTCAAAGCTTTTTTGGAAGAAAGGGGACAAGAGGAAAAATCTGAATTTTTCATTCCCATAGTAGCAGACCGATTCATTCACGAAGAGGGTGGAAGCATAGAAGTGATCCCGACTTCTGCCCATTGGTTTGGTGTTACCTACAAGGCAGATGCTCCTGCAGTCAAAGAGGGCATTGACCGAATGCTGGCAGCGGGTGAGTATCCGGTTGGGCTCTGGAAATAAAATCAGTTTTATTATAGGAAGGGATTAACCCAACACTACTTTGACCATGTAAACGTGGTCCTGCACTTTTTTAACCTGTTGGTTTCTGTTCACGCCTTTGATGGAAGAACCTTGTTTGACCTTGATAGAAAGATCTTTGTCACTGTCATTCAATTCTTCGATCAGCCTGAAAATATTTTTTGATTTGGTGGCAAAGACAACGCCATTGGCAGATGCCTGACGTGCATTCAGGATGCCTATGACCTCCCCGTTTTTATTCAAAACAGGGCCACCACTGTTACCAGGGTTTGCCGTAATGGTGATCTGACAGGCCATGGTATCTCCATCCAATCCTGTTTTTGCACTCAAGTATCCTTCGTTGTAAACGATCTCATCTCTTGGATATCCCAAGGTATAGACTTGTTCCGAAAGGTCGGTAGACCCCTTGCTAAAACCATAAGGAAGCTGACGAGGAGATTTGAAATCCTCATCATTGATTTTCAATACCGCCAGATCGGAATTCGGATCCTGGACAACGATTTCGGCCAACAGGTCATTTCCTTCATTGGATTGAACGAATACCTGTTTTGCTCCTTTCAGCACGTGGGCGCTGGTGACCAGGTAGCCTTTTGCATCAATCAGGAAACTTGTTCCCCCATATCGAATGTCTGCACTTGGATCGATCTTGTTCCTGAATTTGTTGATTTCAGCCCTTTGGTTGCTGGATTGTTTTTCGAGGTTGCTTACTTTTCTTCTCAGTTCCTCAATATCACGGAAAGGTGTTTTGGGGGTGAACAGGGAAAGCATGCCACTGATGAAAAGTGCAGTGATACCGGCGATGGATGCTGCTACCGCCACAACCCTGCGGTATTTGTTCCACATGTTGATGATCCGGGTAGAAGGCTTCAATTGAAGCTCACGGATCTCACCTGCTTCCTGTAGGGTATGATGGGTGTCGTATAAGTTGGATTTGAAACGACGTACTTCACCATATCTTTCCATTTCCTCCAGGAAATGATGGTATTCTACAACCGTCTGGTCCAGTTCAGGATGATTCCTCCTCATTTCTTCAAAAGCCTGTTTCTCCTGTGGGTCCATTTCTCCCTTCAGGTACCTTTCTACGACTTCAGCCAATTGCAATTGATCCATTTATTGAAATATTACGCGTTTTTATATTGGGCAAAAAACAGTTTTTTGAGCCTTACCAGGCACTTGTATTTCTGGTTTTTTGCATTGTCAGCATTGGTATACCCGAAATAACCGGCAATTTCATGCATGTTTTTTCGGTGAACATAGAAGGCCTCAATCAGACTTTTACAGGGTTCTCCAATTTTCCCCATGGCCGTCCTCATGATCAAATACTGTTGGTTGAGCTTCTCATGTTCCTCCAGGTCCTCTTCCACCGGCACAACCCTGTCAAAATTTTCTACCTGGCTCTCGATCCTTCTGGATTGTTGTAACTTTTTAAGCCATAACCTCCTGCTGACAGAGTAGAGATAGGTTTTGATCTGACAGGTAAGTTCAAAGTCCGGGCTTTTGGATTTTTCATAGAGGACCATCATGGCCTCCTGAAAAACATCCCGGGCATCATCTTCGGAGCCATTGTTGCTCACAACAAAGTGTTGGATCAGGCTGAAATTTTCCTTGTAAACAGCCTCAATCGCAGCTTTTTCGTTGTTGCCAATGGCCTTCAAAACCGCTAATTCCTGATCAGTATTCGCCACAGTATAGTATTTAATACCCGGGGGGGTGCTTTGTAACCCACAAAAAAACGAAAAAAAACTTTTTGGATTCGGGTTACTTTCTTTTACTTCGCGTATTAATTTTCAAATTTAGTTTTCACATTCAAAAACCCAAAAGAATGAAAAAGGTATTTGCAATTCTCGCTATCGCTGCTCTCGCTTCATGCGGAGGTTCTGAAGAAGCTGCTGCTGTTGACACAACTGCTGCTCCTGCTGTTGACACAACTGCTGTAGTTGACACAACTGCTGCTGCTGACACTACAGCTGCTGCTGACACTACTGCTGCACACTAAGTCTTTTTTTCATATGGCAAGCAATCGTTGAAGTCGTCCCGTCTCTACGGGATGACTTTTTTTATTTTATTGATTATCAGTTCTTTATATTGTTTTGCCTTCAATCTGACCGTTTAGGTCTACCTTTGTCAAAAGTTTATCATGAGTTTTGAAGCGTTAGGAATTGAAGCGTCGTTATTGCAAGGCATTCACTCCCTCGGGTTCACGGAACCCACCCCCATACAACAACAGGCCATTCCCATTTTATTGAGCGGTACCAAAGATTTTGTCGGATTGGCCCAAACCGGTACCGGAAAAACAGCTGCTTTTGGCCTGCCTTTGTTACAATTGGTTGATTCTCAGGCTCGTCATCCGCAGGCACTGGTGGTTTGTCCCACCCGTGAACTCTGCATGCAGATCACAAAAGACCTGGCTAATTTTTCTTCCCATAAGAATGCAATCCGTTCCGTAGCTGTTTACGGAGGAGCATCCATCGGGGAGCAGATAAGAGACCTCAAAAGAGGGGTACAGATCGTTGTCGCTACCCCCGGCAGGCTGATTGACCTGATCGAAAGAAAGGCCATCAACCTGGAAAACATCCAATATATCGTATTGGACGAAGCGGATGAAATGCTGAACATGGGTTTCAGGGAAGATATTGAGTTTATCCTCGGCAATACCCCCAATCGAAACAGCATCTGGTTGTTCAGTGCAACCATGCCGGCAGAAGTCAGACAAGTGAGCAAGCGCTTCATGTCAAGTCCGGCGGAAGTAACCATCGGAAAGGTCAATGCTGCCAATGCCAACATCGACCATCAATTTTATGTTACCGCAGGGGTGAACCGATACCATACGGTCAAACGCATCATCGATTTCAACCCCGGTATATATGGTATTATCTTCACCCGAACCAAGGCTGATGCACAGCATGTGACCGAATCACTGATCCGGGAGGGGTATGATATTGAGGCCTTGCATGGAGACCTGACCCAGGCACAAAGGGATAAAGTGATGGCCCGTTTTAGGGAAAAAAGCCTTCAGCTGCTCATTGCCACTGACGTAGCCGCCAGGGGCATTGATGTGCAAGGAATAACCCATGTTATCAATTATGAATTGCCAGATGATCCCGAAGTATATACCCACAGAAGTGGCAGAACCGGTAGGGCCGGCAACAGTGGTGTATGTATTTCCATCGTTAGCCAGCGGGAAACATACCGACTCAGGCAGATTGAAAAACTGATCAACAATAGGTTCCACAAGCTGGACATCCCTTCTGGTAAAGATGTTTGCAGAAAGCAGTTTTTCCATTTCATCGACAAATTGCTCAAGGCCGATATCAGCCACGGTGAATACGAAACCTATATTCCATTGTTGCGCGACAAGTTTGCCAGCATGGAAAAGGAAGAGATCCTTACCCGTGTAGCAGCGCTGGAGTTCGACAGGTTCTTGCAGTATTACGAAAATGCGGCTGATCTCAATGTGCGTGACGACAGAAGAGGAGATCGGACAGAACGAGGCAGCGACAGAAGAGATGCCTCTGGCAGAAATGCGCAAAGGTCATCTGGAGGCGGAGCAGGATATAAAAAACTCTTCATCAACCTGGGTACAAAAGATGGTTTTTACAAAGCCAGCTTCTTGCAGTTCATTCTGGACCTGAGCGACCTGAAAAAGGAAGTGCTGGGAAAGATCGACATGAAAGAAATGAACAGCTGGGTGGAAGTGGAAGGCAATGCCGCCAATCAAATGATACGGGCCATTGATGGCAAAAAATTCAAAGGAAGAAAGATCCGGATGAATGATGCCGACAGTGGCGGCCCCCGAAAAAGATTTTGATTTTGTTTTTGAAAATTCTCAAGGAATTCATAGATTTGCATTGATGATGTCAAAAGGAACCCGCTACTTCTTTTCTTTTTACTACTACTTTACCGGTGGTACGGGCTCTTTTTGTTGAAATGATTATAAACAACACAACAACATAAGGATCCCGGTAAACACCGGGATTTTTTTTTAAAATAAGGTTATGGTTAAGAAAGACAAGAAGCAAGGGAAGGGGAGCGAGGGACAGGGGACGAGGAAAAAGGGAAGGGGGTCAAGGGACGAGGGTCTACAGTTGCCGGTAGCCATTCAGGGCTATGAAGGGAGCTTTCACCAAGTGGCAGCAAGATCGTTTTTCGGGAAAAAAGTAGAAATCCTTCCCTGTGCAACCTTTATGGATGTGATCAAACATTCCTCCAATCCGGAAGTTACCTCAGCCGGTGTGATGGCCATCGAAAATTCACTGGCCGGTAGCATCCTTCCCAATTACAACCTGCTGCAAAAATCAAACCTGCACGTGATCGGAGAAGTGTATCTCCAGATCGATCAGCACCTGATGGTGAATCCTGCTGTTGAACTGAAAGACATCAAGGAGGTTCATTCACACCCCATGGCCCTTCAGCAATGCCTGACCTACCTCAAAGAGCATCCCTGGAAGCTGATTGAAACAGAAGATACTGCCCTGAGTGCAAAGCATGTTCAACAACGCAAGAGCAAGCATGTTGCAGCCATCGCAGGTAAATTGGCAGCAGAACTATTTGGTCTGAAGATCATCGCTCCCAATATCCATGATGTAAAAAACAACTATACAAGGTTTCTCATCCTGAGCAGAACCGCTTCCATCCCGGAAGGGGCCAACAAGGCATCTATCAATTTTCATACGGATCATGCCAAAGGCAGGCTGTCAGAGGTGTTAACCCTGATTGCAAAGGAAGACATCAACCTCAGCAAACTGCAGTCATTTCCCCTGGCAGGAAGCCAGTTTAAATATGGGTTTCATGCCGATCTTGAATTTGATCATCTTGATCAGTGGAAGGCTGTGATGAAGAAGCTGGAAAAAAATACAGCCTTCCTGAAAACATTGGGAATCTACAAAAAAGGAAAATTCAATAAATAGTTTATGAGTCAACTGGCATCACGTTTGGATGGCATCGGAGAATACTATTTTTCTTCAAAATTGAGGGAGATCGCACAGCTCAATGAAGCGGGACACAAAGTGATCAACCTGGGCATTGGAAGTCCGGATCTGCCGCCGCATCCTGCTGTTGTGGAAACCTTGTACCAGGAAGCATCCAAGCCCAATACACATGCCTACCAGCCCTACAAAGGGTCACCGGTTTTTTTAAAGGCAGTGGCGGATTGGTATAAGCAATGGTACAGTGTTGAAGTGGATCCATCGGCTGAAGTATTGCCCCTGATCGGCAGCAAGGAAGGAATTGTTCATATCTGCATGACCTATCTTGATAAAGGAGATGCAGCACTGGTGCCCAATCCCGGTTATCCAACGTATGCTGCAGCTGTAAAATTATCAGGTGCAACGGTGATTGATTTTAAGCTTACAGCAGAAAATGATTTTCATCCTGACCTAAAGTCGCTAAAGGCACAGGTGGATGAGCATCATGCCAAAAAGGAAGGCCGGGTCAAGTTGCTTTTCCTGAATTATCCGCACATGCCAACGGGACAACAACCCCAACCCGCTGTGTTGAAAGCGTTGATCGAGTTTGCCAAAGCGGAGAATATCATCATCATACATGACAACCCCTATAGTTTCGTTCTCAACGACCATCCAACGAGCCTGCTTTCACTTGATCCGGCAAAACAAGTGGTGATTGAACTCAACTCCCTGAGCAAGTCCCATAACATGGCAGGCTGGCGCGTAGGAATGGTGGTAGCTTCTGCTGCCCGCATTGGAGAGATCATTCGCTTCAAAAGCAACATGGATTCCGGCATGTTCCTGCCGGTTCAAATGGCGGCTGCAAAAGCACTTTCACTGGGAAAAGAGTGGTACGAAGAATTGAATGTTGTATACCGCGAGAGAAAAAAACGCGCGCTGCAATTGCTGGATATGCTGGGCTGTGTTTATAGTCCCGATCAGGTAGGCATGTTCGTTTGGGCAAAAGTGCCGTCCTCCCATGCATCTGGGTTTGCGCTCAGCGATGAGATACTGGCAAAGGCAAAGGTTTTCCTCACCCCAGGTGGCATCTTTGGAAATGCCGGCGATGGATATGTCAGGATCAGTCTCTGCAGCAGAAAGGAAGTGTTTGAGGAAGCCATTGAAAGAATAAAAGTAAATATCATATCGTAATCAACACATGAACAAGACAATTGCAATAGTGGGTATTGGATTGATCGGGGGCTCAGTGGCACTGAAATGCAAACGAGCTGGTTTTGCTGCCAAAGTAATGGGAGTAGACAACAATCCGGATCACTGTAAACAGGCTTTGGAGCTGGGTTTGGTTGATGAAGTGCTGTCGCTTGAGGATGCTGTGGTTGCTGCTGACCTGATCATTCTTGCTATTCCGGTAGGAGCCATTGCATCCCTTCTACCTGGTTTACTGGACAAAGTAAACACGCAGGTTGTAATCGACATGGGTTCTACCAAAAGCCTGCTGACCGATTTGGTAGCAGGGCATCCCCAGCGGGGTCGTTTTGTTGCCTCCCATCCCATGTGGGGTACTGAATACAGCGGACCCACCGCAGCGGTGGAGAATGCATTTGAGCAAAAGGCAGTCATTTTGTGTGATGTGGAAAAAACCGATGCAGATGCACTGGATACAGCCCACCAGCTTTTCAATGTTTTGCAAATGCGCATCATCCAGATGAATGCAAAAGACCATGATGTTCATGCAGCTTATGTAAGTCATATTTCACACATCACCTCTTTTGCCCTGGCCAATACCGTTCTGGAAAAAGAGAAAGAAGACAATGCCATTTTTGAAATGGCCAGTGCAGGTTTTGAAAGTACCGTCCGACTTGCCAAGAGCAATCCTGAAATGTGGACGCCCATTCTCATGCAGAACAGGCAAAATGTTTTGGATGTACTCAACGAGCACATCAGCCAGTTGAGAAAGTTCAAATCCTGTTTGGAAAAAGAAAACTGGGAATACCTGAATGAACTCATGTCAAACGCCAACCAGATCCGAAGGATCATTCAATAAAATCAACCTCTTTCAATTATCGTTAATTTTACAAAATGGAAACAGCACAAACAACCCAACAATCAGCAACCCAAGCAGCCTGGAGCAAAAGGCCGCTTATCATTTCCGGTCCTTGTAGCGCAGAAACTGAAGAGCAAGTCATCGCAACAGCACAACGTCTCGCCAACACAGGCAAGGTGGATGTCCTCCGCGCCGGTATTTGGAAACCTCGGACCAAGCCTGGTATGTTTGAAGGCATTGGCGCCAAGGGACTTCCCTGGTTGCAGCAGGCCAAGAAAATAACCGGATTGCCTACAACCGTGGAAGTAGCCACCGGCAAACAAGTAGAGGATGCCCTTACATTTGATGTAGATATTTTATGGGTGGGTGCCCGTACCACGGTCAATCCCTTCAGTGTGCAAGAAGTGGCGGATGCTTTGCGGGGGGTAGATGTTCCCGTATTGATCAAGAATCCCATCAATCCTGACCTGGAACTTTGGCAGGGGGCTGTAGAGCGCATTTCCCGTGCCGGTATCAAACAAGTAGGCTTGATCCATCGTGGCTTCTCCTCTTATGGCAATACTGATTTCCGCAATGCTCCCATGTGGCACCTGGCCATTGAGATGAAGCGCAGGATGCCCGGATTGCCTATTATCAATGATCCATCCCATATCTGCGGTCGCCGTGATATTCTCCAGGCCACTGCGCAGAAAGCGATCGACCTGGATTTCGATGGATTGATGATTGAAAGTCATATAGACCCAGACAATGCCTGGAGCGATGCCAAACAGCAGATCACTCCCGAACGCTTGGCAGAAATGTTGGGGGAGATCAGTTGGAGAAAGGAAGATGTTTCTTCTGAAGAATTTCACCATGCCTTGGAAAAATTGCGTGAGCAGATCAACCATGTGGATGATGAACTCATGCAATTGATTTCTCAACGGATGAACATTGCGGAAAAAATCGGTGAATACAAAAAGAACAACAACGTGACCATTCTTCAATCCACCCGCTGGAATGAGATCCTGGAGAAAGCAACAAAAAAAGCTTCCAAACTGGGGCTCAGTGAAGAGTTCATTACCAAATACATGGATGCCATCCACATGGAAAGCATCAACCGTCAGAACAATATCATGAACAACTGATTGTATTGGGATGATGCAGATTTTCCTATACGTACATGCCATATGGTCAACCACAGAAAGAAAAAAATGGATGACCAAGCCTGTTCGTGTAGTATTGTTTACGCATTTGAAAAAGATGGCGGAAGAGAAAGGGATTAAATTGATGCAGGTTGACGGAGGAGAAGAACATGCCCATCTCCTCCTGCAATTGCATCCGGCACAAAATCTTTCGCAGGTCATGCGATTGCTCAAGGCTGAATCAGAAGAGTGGCTAAATGCTGCACAATTGTTGAAAGAGCCTTTTTCTTGGTCGGATGAACTGATTGCTTATTCTGTTAGTCCGGGAAGTCTCCAGCAGGTGCAGTCTTTCATTGAGCGACAAGATGAATACCACCGAAGCAAAACTTTTGCATCAGAAATAGAGGTTTTTCAAAAGCCTGAAAAGGAGTTGTAACATGAAGAAAAAAACATTCCGCTTTTCCAGTTCGGCAGTAGATATTTACCTGGGTGCTTCGCTCTCTAAATTGGGTACCATCGTCGACAAGAAAAAAACCATTTTGGTGACGGATGAAAATATTTTCAAGGCCCATAAACCCAAGTTCAGGAACTGGAATGTCATCACCCTGAAACCCGGGGAAGAATACAAGATACAACCCACTGCAGATGCCATCATAGAGCAATTGATCGCAATGGAGGCGGATCGACAATCCATATTGGTGGGTATCGGAGGTGGTGTCATCACAGATATTACGGGTTATGTTGCTTCCATTTTCATGCGCGGTATTGCCTTTGGATTTGTTCCCACATCCTTGCTTGCCATGGTAGACGCCTCCATCGGCGGTAAAAACGGCATAGACGTAGGCGAATACAAGAACATGGTGGGTGTGATCCGGCAACCCTCATTCCTCTTTTATGATTACAGTCTTTTGAAAACCCTTCCCCAAAAGGAATGGTCCAATGGCTTTGCTGAAATCATCAAACATGCCTGCATACTGGACAGGTCTCTGTTTACCTTGTTGGAAGCACAGGATCTTGGCAAAGTGATCAAGAACAAAAAACTTTTGTCTACCATCATTGAACGGAACTTGCAGATCAAATCTGGAGTGGTGAAGAAAGATGAGTTTGAGAAAGGCGATAGAAAGTTGCTCAATTTTGGACATACATTGGGCCATGCCTTGGAAACACAATATGAGTTGACACACGGACAAGCCGTATCCCTGGGAATGGTTTTTGCTTCCTGGTTGTCTGCCCAGCTGAACGGATTCAAAGATGCTGCAAGGGTAGAGGAGGTGCTTGCCAACTACGGATTGCCCACCAGGGCTGACTTCGATGTCGACAAAGTTTTCAAGATTTTGAAGATGGACAAAAAAAGGGTCAGCAAGACCATGAATTATGTTTTGTTGGAAAAGCTGGGCAAAGGCAAAATACAGTCATTGCCTGTCGAAGAGATTCCTACTTATCTGCAGCGTTATCTTTCATTTATCAATCCTAAAAAATGATCGCCAATATATTTCCTTCATCTCTCCAGGGTAACATCCGGGCACCCCGATCCAAAAGCGACATGCAACGTGCCTGTGCAGCTGCCTTGTTGCACCATGGAACGACCCGCATTCTTGATCCGGGCAGGAGCAATGATGACCTCGCTGCTTTGGATGTTATTGCCAAGCTGGGGGCTACTGTTGTTGACAAAGGGGATGA
>RFVQ01000054.1 GCA_009922495.1 Chitinophagia bacterium | reverse complement strand
ATTCGTAATTTTTTGAAAATGTTCTACGACAGGGCCGCGGGAAATAGCAGCCTAAGGCCCCAATATCTCCTGCTCTTTGGAGGGGCAAGTTATGTGCAGCTGGCATCAAAGTCGAAGGGCAAAAACAATGTTCCTTCTTACCACGGTGCTTCTTCGCTGGATCCGCTTACCAGCTATGTGACGGATGATTACTTTGGCTTCCTCGATGATCATGAGGATATCAACAGGAACTTCCCCGCCCCCTTGCTGGACATTGGGATAGGACGCATACCTGCCCGATCCATTGAACAGGCCAGGAATGCGGTTGACAAGATCATCCAATACCACGCGCTATCAGCTTTTGGAAATTGGCGCAATAACATAACATTGGTGGCAGATGATGAGGATTTCAATCTCCACCTCAATGATGCCGAACAACACGCCTCATTGATCGCTTCTGGTTCCACTGCCTGGAACCTGCAAAAAATATACCTGGATGCTTTTGTGCAGGAGGGCGGTACAGCTGGTTCTTTTTATCCTGGGGTCAACAAGGCCATTACCAAAAATGTCAACAGCGGCACACTGGTATGGAACTATAGCGGACATGGGGGCAGTACCCGGCTTGCACAAGAATCGGTGCTCGACAAAAATATGATATCCCTCTGGGAGAACAAAGACAGGCTTCCCCTTTTCATCACGGCAACCTGCGACTTTGCACCTTTTGATGACCCTGGGCAATCATCGATCGGGGAGGAATTGTTGATGGCAAGACCTACCGGGGCCATTGCGCTCATGACCACCACGCGATTGGTTTTTGCCTCCAGCAACAAGATCATCAACAACAATTTTCTCCAAGCGCTTTTCTCACGAAACAGCCAGGGCGAGATACCTGCCTTGGGGCAGGCATTGATGCAGTCCAAAAATTATACCGTTCAAAATTCAGGTGATTTTATCAATGCCAGAAAGTTCATCATGCTGGGGGATCCCGCTATGAAACCAGCCATCCCTGCCTACAAGATCCAGACCCTCTCCATCAATGGAAGAATGATGGGATCTGTTCCGGATACCATACGTGCACAGGCCGAGTACCTGATCTCAGGGGAAGTTTTGAGACCTGACGGTTCGCCTGCATTGGATTTCAATGGTGATGTATATCCGAAAGTATTCGACAAGCCGATATCAATCAAATCACTGGCCAATGATCCCCAAAGCACAGCAGTGGAGTATCTTTCCTCTGAAACCATTCTATACAATGGGAAAGTCAAAGCAGTGAATGGCAGATTCAGTTTCAGGTTCATCGCTCCAAAGGACATGAACCTGACGCCCGGGAAAGGTAGAATATCCTATTATGCGAATGACAACAGGGTGGATGCTGCCGGCGGAACGGAAAATATCATAACGGGTGGAATCGGTAACACGGTTGCGGGTGAAAAGGAAGGGCCGACCATCAGGGCATATCTTGACAGTCCCAGTTTCAAAAACGGAGATGTTGTAGCAAGCACGCCCCTGCTGTCTCTGGAGCTTTCAGATGCTTCCGGTATCAACCTGACAGGCAGTCTCGGGCATGAGATCTTGCTGGTTGTGGATGGGGATCCGCAAAAGACTTTTGTTTTGAATGATCTCTTTTCACCCTTGAACGGCAATCTTTCCGGCGGGATACAATTTAGGTTGCCTGCGCTGGAAGAAGGGAATCATTCGCTTGTTATCAGGGCCTGGGATGTATTCAACAATTCCTCTACCATGACCCTTCAGTGCCAGGTAAAGACCCCAAAGGCTATTCAGGTTTTGACACTGCAGACCATCCCCAATCCGGTAAGAGGCCAGGCGCTGTTCAAGGCTACCCTGAACGGGCCTACCCAGGGAGCAGAATGGCAGTTGTCCTTGTTTACCATTGGGGGTCAGATGGTTCGATCATTTGAAAAAACAATAAATGAACCCTCTCTGCGTTCTATCGAAATAGTGTGGGATGGAAGGGATCAGAGGGGAAATGCTTTGGGTTCCGGTGTTTATGTTTATGTGTTGCGCATGAAGACCCTGGAAGGGATTTGGACGCAAAAGCATGGAAGGCTTGTCGTTCTCTAACCTAAAATTTCTTAACTTAGCTATATAAACCGGCTGATATCGAAGCAATTCTACCCAACGTCCATTTTATTGATCTTAAAATTGAACCATGAAAAGAATTGTCAGCAGCCTGTTTGCCGGTACATTGGTTTTTGCTCTCCCTTTGTTTTCACAGGCACAGAACACCATTAATGTTGTGACCTCTGCCGTTCCCTTTTTGCGCATCTCCCCAGATGCCAGGGCTGGTGGCATGGGAGACCTGGGTCTGGCCACTTCCGCCGATGCCAATTCACAATTCTACAATGTTGCCAAATATGCATTCGCCCAACATCCAACCGGATTGGCAGCTACCTATACTCCATGGTTGAAGGATCTTGGACTGAATGATGTTTACCTGGCTTCACTGGCGGGATATTACCAACTGGATGAAACACAGGCGATCTCTGGTTCTTTGCGTTATTTCAGCTTGGGCAACATTCAGTTCACGGATAACCTGGGAAATGATCTCAATACTTTTCGTCCACGGGAGTTTGCCGTTGACGCAGGATATTCCAGAAAACTTTCTGAAAACCTGAGTTTGGGAGTTGCCCTGCGCTACATCAATTCCAATTTGGCAGGGGGTCAAGCCGTGAATGGAGTGTCTTATAAGGCGGGCAATGCTGTTGCCGGCGATATTGGTTTGTATTACAATGGAGAAGGGGAGGATGGCAGTGGTTTTGCAGCCGGACTGGCACTTACCAACCTGGGTTCCAAGATCAGCTATACCAGCGATGCCACTCAAAAGGATTTCATACCTGCCAACTTTGGGTTGGGCGCTACCTATACCTATGTCAGCAATGAAGTCAACAAGCTGACTTTTGGCATAGACATACACAAATTGATGGTACCCACCCCACCTGCCTTGGGAGACAGTGCCGGACTGGTCAGTTATCGGACCAAAGGTGTTGTTGGCAGCTGGTTCAGTTCCTTTGGTGATGCACCCGGTGGTGGTGCTGAAGAGCTGAAAGAGTTTTCCTTTTCTGCCGGCGGGGAGTATACCTACAACAATCAGTTCGCTGTTAGAGCAGGTTATTTTTACGAAGATCCCACCAAAGGCAACAGGCAGTATTTCTCACTGGGTGCCGGGATCAAGTACAGTTCCTTTGGCGTAAATCTTTCTTATCTAATTCCTTCCGGTTCCGGTGTGAACAGGAATCCATTGTCCAACACCATACGGTTCAGTCTATTGTTTGACCTGGGTGGAGGAGAATAATATTAAATCATTTGCATGTCGTTCAGGATTGGCTTTGGTATTGATTTTCATCAGATGGTTGAAGGCAGAGATCTTTGGATCGGCGGTGTAAAAATCCCGCATCACAAAGGTGCCAAAGGACATAGCGATGCGGATGTTTTGCTGCATGCTATTTGTGATGCCATGCTTGGTGCATTGGCATTAGGGGATATTGGGGTGCATTTCCCCGATACAAGTGCTGCGTTCAAGGATATTGACAGCAAAATATTGCTCAAAAAAAGCTACGATCTGATTCGTTCAAAAGGGTATTCACTGGTGAATGTTGACAGTTCTCTTTGCCTGGAAGCTCCTAAAATCAAACCTCATGTGGCTGCTATGCAGGCCGCGATTGCCGAAATACTTGAATTGACAATTGACGATGTTTCCATCAAAGCCACTACAACAGAAAAGATGGGTTTTGTGGGCCGAGAAGAGGGACTCGTAGCCTATGCAACAGTGCTTCTTCAAAAGAAGATATAATCGTAAATTTGCCAAAAACCCATCTTGACGGTCCGGATCATCAACAAGTCTTCCCATCCCCTGCCGGCCTATGCCACTTCCGGATCTTCCGGCATGGATCTCAGGGCGGAACTTTCGTCTCCTGTTGCCCTTAAGCCTTTCGAGCGCCAATTGATCCCAACCGGTTTATACCTTGAAATACCGGATGGTTTTGAAGCGCAAATTCGGCCGCGAAGTGGAATGGCCATCAAGCAGGGCATCACTTGTCTGAATACACCCGGTACAATAGATGCAGATTACAGAGGTGAAATCAAGGTGATCCTGATCAACTTGTCTGGCGAAGAACAACTGATTCAACATGGAGACCGCATCGCACAAATGGTTTTTCAAAAAATTGAAATAGCCATTTGGGAGGAAACAACTTCTATCACAGTAACAGAAAGAAATGCCGGTGGGTTTGGCCATACGGGCAAACAATAAGCACATGAAAAATCTACTTGTTTCACTCCTGCTGATGGCTGCCATTTCCTCTTGCCGGTCAACCCGACAAATCACAACCGTGGTTGCCAAAAAAGACAGTGCTGTGGTGGTTATCAATCCGGCAGAATCTGATTCTGCCAAATCGGTGAGGGCAACCCTGGCCAAGATTCAACAAAAGCAGATCAGTTTCACCACCTTTTCATCTAAAGTCAAGGTTGACTATAGTGACGACAAGAACAGAAGGCTCGATTTCAATGCATTTGTTCGCATGAAGAAAGACAGCGCCATTTGGATCTCCATCATCGCTGCACTGAACATTGAAGCTTTTCGTGTCATGATAACGCCAGACAGTTTGGTGATCATGGATAAATTGAACAGGACGGTACAAAAAAAGACATTGTCATACCTCCAGGAAATCACTAAAGTTCCTTTTGATTACCATACATTGGAAGACCTCATCATTGGCAATCCCATCTACCTCGATAAAACCATTGTTGCATATGCTGACCAGGGTGAAAAACTATCGCTTTCCACTGCCGGGGAAGCATTCAAGCATATTCTGACGGTCAGCAAGAATGATCTCAGCCTTCTGTTTAGCAAATTGGATGATGTGGATGTTACCCGCAGCAGAACCGCCAATCTTTCTTATGCTGGATACAAAATGTCAGGTGCCTGGATGTTCTCAGAAATGAGAAACATCTCTTTGTCAGAAAAAACCAAGCTCGACGTATTGCTTGATTTCAAACAGGTTGAATTTGACAAAGCCCTCAGTTTTCCCTTCAGCATCCCCAAAAATTATAAGGTGTTGAATTAACGAAACATAAAGGAAAAATCACGCAGATTTGTGCAAGTTCAAAAACATTGAAATGAGTAAAGGAAAAATCATACTGTTGTTCTCTTTTGTCTGCCTGTTCACTTCCGGATTTTCGCAGACCCGTGAAGAACTGGAAAAAAAGAGAAAGGAAATTCAGCAGGAGATCGCCTCACTTCAGCAAGCCCAAACTGCCGTATCAAAAGATAAAAAAGCCAGTCTTTCCGACCTTAAACTGATAGAAGCAAAATTGAGAAGTCGATACGCCGTCATCAACAACCTCAATGATGAAATGCAATTGATCGAGAATACAATTTTTAGCAACAACAGGGAGATCTATCGTTTGCAGAAACAATTGGATACCCTTCGGCAGCAATATGCCAAGACGGTGCAATATGCCTATAAGAACAGGAGCAACTATGATATGCTCAACTTTATCTTCACTTCCACCAGTTTCAATGATGCCATCAAGCGGATTACCTATTTGAAGAGCTACCGCAAGTACCGGGATGAACAGGTATTGAACATCAACAAAACTCAAAAGGAACTGGAGGCCAGGATCGAGATGTTGAGCGCCAACAAGCAAGAGAAAGGAAAGGTGCTCACGGAACAGAACAAGCAAAAAGAAATCCTGGAGGATGAAAAGAAGGAGAAAAATCAGTTTGTATCAAAGTTGAAAGCCAGGGAAAAGGAGATTGAGAAGGAAGTAGCTGCAAAAAGAAAGGTTGACAGAAGTTTACAAAATTCAATTGCAGCCATTATCAAAAGGGAGATTGAAGCCGCCAGGAAAAAGGCAGAAGAGGATGCCAAAAAAATGAGTGCAGCAAACCTGGCCAAAGGAACAGAAACCAAAGCGGCTGTTGCACCAGAAAAGGCTTCGGCTCCAGTGAGAAAGGCCAATTTATTGGAAAATACTCCGGAGGTCACAAAGGTCTCTGTTGGTTTTGAGAACAACCGAGGGAACCTTCCCTGGCCTGTGGACAAGGGAACGGTGACTTCCAGTTTTGGCCGTCAAAGAATTGAGGGTACAAAAATTGATGAAGACAACAGCGGCATCACCATCCAAACCGTTCCTGGTGCAGCAGTAAAATCTGTTTTTGAAGGGGTGGTAACAACTGTCTATGATGTAGCCGGAAGTCAAACCGTTACCATAAAACATGGTAAATATTTCACCACCTATTTCAATCTTTCTACAGTCAATGTTTCAAAAGGAGCCAAAGTGAACATGGGTCAGGTGATAGGAAAGGCAGCAGAAAACTTTGATGGAGATGGAGAGATCGTTTTCATGGTCAACGAAGAAATGAGATTTGTGAATCCTGAATCCTGGTTGAAAAACCGCTGATCATTTCCCCAACACTTTGCTGTACAAGGATTCGTATTGCGGTACGATGTTGTGAATGTCGAATTTCTCAGCTGTTTTTCTGGCTTCTTTGCTGAAGTTCTGCAGGATCAGATCATTGGATAAAATACCCTTTGCGTTTCGGCTCATGTTTTCTACGTCACCTATTTCACTAAGGTATCCATTGACACCGTGTTCGATGATCTCGGGCAATCCTCCTGCGTTGGTGGCGATCACTGGAGTGCCGGCCGCCATGGCTTCCAAAGCAGCCAAACCAAAACTCTCATATTCTGATGGCAGTAAAAAAAGATCTGCGATGGCATAAATCTCTTCCATTTCCTGTTGTTTGCCCACAAATCTGGCATCCTCGCAAAGTCCGAGTTCCCTGCAAAGCTCTTCTGCCATCGGACGTTCAGGTCCATCTCCCACCAGCAGCAATTTTGAGGGGATCTCTTTCTGGATCTTGTTGAAGGTATAAATCACATCTGCAATCCGCTTGATTTTTCTAAAGTTGGAGGCATGCAGGATGATCCTTTCTCCATTGGGTGCGATCACTTTTCGGAAAGCATCAATGGGCTTTTTTTCGAATCTTTTTGTGTCCACAAAATTGTGGATCACCGATATCTCTTTTTGGATAGCAAAATTGGCATGGGTCTCAGCGCGCAGGTTGTCAGACACGGCTGTAATGGCATCACTCTGGTTGATGGAGAAGGTAACCACTGGTGCATAGGTTTTATCCTTGCCCACCAGCGTGATATCCGTCCCATGCAATGTGGTGATGAAAGGAATATCGAGTCCCTGTTCTTTCAGGATCTGTTTTGCCATATAGGCGGCAGAGGCGTGTGGGATGGCATAGTGCACATGCAGCAGATCAACATTGTTGTTCTTCACCACATCAACCATGGTACTGGCCAATGCCGTTTCATAGGGAGGGAAGTCGAACAGAGGATAAGTGGGTACCCTTACTTCATGGAAAAAAAGATTCGCACTGAAACCGGTGAGCCTCACGGGTTGCTGGTAAGTGATGAAATGGATGCCATGACCTTTGTCAGCCAAAGCCTTCCCCAGCTCGGTGGCCAAAACCCCGCTACCACCAAATGTGGGATAGCACACAATGCCTATGTTCATGCTCATGTTTGTTTAACGAAAGTAGGGATAATAAGGTTCATTTAGCCCTTAGTTTGTAACTTAGGCAAAACCTAGATTATGTTCAAGTTGGCTTTTCTTTCTCTATCCGTTGTGGCGCTGTGTCAATTTGCAAATGCACAAACCGCTGATGATTCGCTGATGATCAAAAAAATCTCGGATGAGGTTTTCATGAACGGACAAGCCTATAACAACCTGAGATATCTCTGCAAAAAAGTGGGACCAAGACTTTCGGGTTCAGCTGGCGCCGCACTGGCAGTAGAGCAAACTGCCAGGATGTTGAGAGAGGCCGGAGCCGACACTGTTTACCTTCAACCCTGCATGGTTCCAAGGTGGGTGAGAGGGGAAAAAGAGCAGGGAAAGGCTACGCTTTCCAATGGCAAATTCATCAACCTCAACATCGTAGCACTTGGCAATGCGGTTGGGACGGGCACCAAGGGCATCAATGCACCCATAGTAGAAGTCAAGAACTTTGCAGAGCTGGAGGCACTGGGTAAAGACAAGGTCAAGGGTAAGATCGTTTTTTACAATTACCGCATGGATCCCCGCTATATCAGTACTTTCCGGGCTTATGGTGAAGCCGGTGTTTACCGTTCACAAGGTCCTTCCAGGGCGGCGGCATTGGGGGCTGTGGGAGTCATCGTGAGAACCCTTTCACCTGTATTGGATGACAATCCCCATACCGGCGCAACACGCTATGATGAAGACAAGCCCAAGATTCCTGCTGTTGCCATCAGTACCAATGGTGCGGTAGAGCTGAGTGGATTGATCAGCAAAGGACTGGTTAAAAATGTATACTTCCGTACCACCTGTCAGATGCTCGCAGATGTTGAATCTTTCAATGTAGTGGGCGAGTTAAGGGGATCTGTTCATCCCGAAGAAGTAATCACGGTGGGGGGTCATCTCGACAGCTGGGATTTGGCAGAAGGGGCACACGATGATGGCACTGGCTGCATGCAAAGCATCGAGATCATCAGAGCTTTCAAAGCTTTGGGTATTCAACCCAAACGTAGCATCCGTGCGGTCATGTTCATGAATGAGGAAAATGGATTGCGCGGTGGAACAAAATATGCCGAGATCGCCAAAACAGAAAACAAGAAATTCATCATGGCCATGGAGAGCGACGCAGGTGGATTTACACCGCGTGGCTTTGGCTTTACTTCCAATGCAGCACAAAAGGCCAAGATCCTTTCCTGGCAGCCTTTGTTCAGACCCTATGGTGCGCTGGAATTCAATGAAGGGGGAGGCGGAGCTGATATCGGTCCCTTGCGTCCTCTGGGAACAGCGTTGATCGGACTCAATCCGGATTCACAGCGTTACATGGACCTGCACCATGCGAAAACGGATGTCTTTGAAGCCGTCAGTGAACGTGAGTTGAACCTGGGAGTGGTGGTGATGGCTGGCATGATCTACCTGGTAAGTCAATACGGCTTCTAGATTGGCTCAATGTCCGATCAGGAATACGGCAGGATCTTTGGGCAGTGCAATATTCTCTTTTTTCCAGTCGCCCACAGACTTGGTTTGGATCCATTCATTGCTTGCGCTCAAGTGATAGGCAATGCAAAGCCTGGTCTGTGCCGAAAGTGTTTTGACCAATGCTTCATACATGGCCTGGTTTCTATAGGGAGTTTCAATGAAAAGCTGTGTGGCTCCTTCCTGCAAAGCTTTTTTCTCCAGCTCGCGAATCTTTTTTTCTCTCTCCCTTGCATCGATGGGAAGGTATCCGTTGAAATGAAAATGCTGTCCATTCATGCCGCTGCCCATCAAGGCTAGCAAGAGGGAGCTAGGGCCTGTAATGGGCTTCACATCAATGCCCAATGAATGGGCAATTGCCACCAGCTTTTGTCCGGGATCTGCAATACCGGGACAACCAGATTCGCTGACGATACCGATCTGTTTTCCTTCAGCTACAGCCTTCCTGAAGGCATCGGCAGTTTTCTCTTCTGTTGTTCCGGTCTCATGCCATTCTCTGTTATCGATATCAAACTGTCTGTCAATTTTTCGAAAGGCTCTTCTCGCTGTTCTAATATCTTCTGCAAAAAAAACTTGACACTGATTGATGGTTTCAGCAATATTGGCCGGCAGGGCATGAAAACCATCTTCTGCAATTGGAATGGGGATGAGGAATAGTTTCGACGGCATCTCAATCAACTTTTTGGTTGTCTCTTACTTCGTACATGCTGATGGTAGCAGCGATCACAGCGTAGGCTGGTGCCAATACCCATCCCACCACCAACACACAGTGTAGTAGATAAAATACAATGCCATTCCCAATGGCCAAACCTTTGTGGTTTCCTATGAAATCAATGCTCTTGTTGGCTGACATTTTTTCTCTTTCACAGGTATAGTCGAGCATCGAAAATCCATAGTAATAGCATTCCACCAATATGGCGATGATGGGCGATATCCATCCAATGAAGGGAAGCAAAGACAGAAAGATGATGGAGATGATGTAAACGGTTTGCCAAAGCGTATTGCGAAGGGCCATTCTCATGCCTCTCAAAACATCGGATAGGTATTGGTTGAAACTGAATTCAAATTTTTCTCCTTTGATGATAGAGGCAGTCCTCTCGCTCAAAAAAGAAAAGACCGGGGCCCCCACTATCAGCCATATGTATTTGAACAATGAAAAATAGAGCAACATCAGGATCAGCCAAAGCATGATGCCTCCAACGGTAAAGAGAAACCCGATCCAGCTGTCTTGCAGCCTATTGAGCCATCCTTTCAATCCGGTTTCGATTGTCAGCCATTCGATGGCAGCATTGGCTGATTTGGAAAAGAAGTACATGCTCACACCAAAAAGAATGGCGTATATGATCCCGGGAAGGATGATCCATCTCCAAAGTTTATGTTTTTGTATAAAAGCATGTGCTTTGAAGTACGATTGAATGGATATGACGATTTCCTTGAGCATATTGCTGTTCAGTCGGAGCAAAATACACAAATGATTTATCTTCACCCAATTGATGCAGAAAAATCAAACCCATTCAACAAAGCTACAGTGGTTGGCACTTCTTGGAGGTCCGCTTCTTTTTGCATTGCTATTGTTCTTCAATCCTTTGCATCTTGATCAGGCTGGCAACAAGGTGTTGGCAGTAGCAGTGCTGATGATCTATTGGTGGATTTCAGAAGCGATACCCATGCCTGCAGTTGCACTGGTTCCATTGGTGCTGTTCCCATTGATGGGTATTGCCAAGATCAGTGAAACAGCCATTCCATATGCCAATGAAGTGATTTTTCTCTTCATGGGTGGTTTCATGATCGGATTGGGCATCGAAAAGTGGAACCTCCACAAGAGGATTGCCCTTTCCATCGTTCAATTCACCGGAACGGGTGGCAACAGGATCATTTTGGGCTTCATTCTGGCAACAGGCTTTATCAGCATGTGGTTGAGCAATACGGCTACGACCATGATGATGTATCCCATTGCGATGTCAGTCATCTCGGTGGTGCATGTTAAAAATGGGCATGACCAGCGTACCCGGAATTTTGCCCTTTGCATCATGTTGTCCATTGCCTATGCTTCCAATTTTGGGGGCATCGCCACGATCATTGGCACTCCGCCGAATGTTGCTTACGTATCTTTCATTGCCAAGAAATTCAATTTTGATATCTCTTTTTTTTCATGGATGATTGTTTGTCTTCCTGTCGCACTCATGCTGCTCTTTTCTCTTCAGTTGGTGCTAACCCGCATGTTTCCCAACAAGTTGCAGCAGGATACCACCATGCACGCTTTGGTAAAAGAGGAGCTGGCAGCACTGGGTCCCATGTCTGTTCCGGAAAAAAGGGTTTTGTATATTTTTCTTAGCACTGCCTTTCTCTGGATCTTCCGTGATCTGATCAACAAGCAACCCTATTTCAGGCTGGATGATAACATGATCGCTGTTTTTGGTGCCTTGCTCATGTTCTTTGTTCCGGCTGGCAACACATTGGAGACAAAGGATAGGATCCTGGTTTGGTCTGATACCTCAAAAATGGCATGGGGTATCCTGTTGTTATTCGGAGGGGGCATCACCTTGGCTGCAGCTTTGGAAAGGGCAGGTTTAATTGAAATGCTGGGGAAGTGGCTGGCAGGTTTTTCCGGAAGTTCGATGATCCTGCTGATCATAGCGGTTGCCACCCTGTCCATCTTCATCAGCGAGGTGATGAGCAATGTTGCGCAGGTGATTGTATTTGCTCCGGTTGTTACCGGGATTGCAGCTGCAGTAGGGGCTGATCCTTTGCTGTTGGGAATACCCATGACACTTGCTGCCAGTTGTGCTTCGATGATGCCGATGGGAACCCCACCCAACGCGATCGTTTTTTCCAGCGGCCATATAAAATTGAAAGAGATGCTGAAGGCAGGATTTGTGATGAACCTGATCAGTATTTTGCTGATCGTATTGGCAACCTATTTCCTTGTTCCTTTGGCCATGCGCATTGCAAACTGATCATCAGAAGATCGGGCAGTTTAATTTTAGAAAATCGGGTAGTTCAATTTAGAAGATCGGGCAGTTCAATTTTTTCTTGAATGGATCCCGAAGTCCGTTGGTATAGATGATGGACAGTTCAGTACCACCTCTTGAAACAGAGGCTGGGCGCAAGGTGGACTGATTGATGTCGTAGGTCATGCCAAACCGGAAGCGGTTTACTTCCAGTCCGATATAAGGGATGATGGCATCTCCCAGCCGATACCATCCTCCTGTATAGAGTTCCAATGGATTTTCATAACTGCCATTCAGGTTGAAGGCAAAGGCGCCTCCAGCAAGCGTTTCCCTGGCAGCACCCTGTGTTTGGTGCATGAGGCTGAGGTGAAAGGATTTGTTTTCCCCGAGTGGCAAATAAGCACCACCATGAATAGTAGCACGTTGGTTCAGCAGATAGCTGCCTCCGTAAAAAGTTTCGGAAGGCCTGTTCACATGGTATACGGATGCTCCTATGTAAAAGCTGTTGTCGCCGTCGGTACTTAGCGCATACATGAAACCCGTATTGAGATCAAAATAGTTGATTGAAAAAGGATTGGCAGCAAATGTTTCTCTTGTTAAACCCGTAAAGCCCAATGATGTTAGTTCGTCTTCCAGATCAGCTCTTCTCAAATCCAGTCGTTTGCTCACGAAACTCCCCTGGAATCCAACTGTCACCTGGTGTTTGCCATCTTCATCCAGTGCTTTGGTATAGGCGGTGCTGATCGTATAGTAGGAATTGTTGAGTATCTTATTACCGCTTTGGTCATTGAGGGCCAGGAATCCAATTCCCCAGGTATCATGTTCAGGAATCCTGTTTTTTAGGATCCCAAAATCAATGGCTGCAGTGGAGCTGGTAAAAGCATTGTTGATCGTGGGCCACTGTTTTTTAAAATTACCGGAGAAACGGTAACTGCCATCAAACTTGCCTGTATATGCCGGATTGAGCGTAAGGGGTGAGACAAAGAATTGTGAGAAATGCGGATCTTGACCGAA